>JAUUNJ010000110.1 GCA_030844625.1 Roseburia sp.
GCATCAGCAATAGCAAAGAGTGTTTTTGATGCATTGGGAGCAGAGACCCATGTAATTAATAATGAACCTAATGGCACAAATATTAATATGAACTGCGGCTCGACCCATATTGAAGTATTGCAGAAATATGTTAAAGAAAATAATCTGGATATTGGTTTTGCTTATGATGGTGATGCAGACAGATGTCTTTGTGTCGATGATCAGGGGCAGATTGTTGATGGCGATTTGATTCTCTATGTCTGTGGTGTTTACCTTAAGCAGAATGGAGAACTTAAGAATAACACGGTTGTTACTACTATTATGTCTAATATTGGGCTTTATAAGGCATTTGATGAGGCAGGTATCAATTATGAAAAGACAGTTGTGGGGGACAAATATGTGTATGAATGTATGAGGAACAATCATTACAGATTAGGGGGCGAACAGTCAGGGCATATTATTTTCAGCAAATATGCCACAACGGGTGACGGTATTCTTACATCCATTAAACTGATGGAAGTTATGCTCTCTTCAAAGAGAAAAATGTCTGAGCTGATAAGTCCTGTTACTATTTATCCACAGTGTCTTAAAAACATCAGAGTTGTGAGTAAGCCGGAGGCGCAGAATGATGCGGACGTTCAGAAGGCTATTAGTGAAGTGACGGAAAAGCTGGGGGACGACGGACGGATTCTTGTGAGAGAAAGTGGCACAGAGCCGGTTATCCGTGTCATGGTTGAAGCGAAGACTGATTCTCTGGCAGAACAATATGTGGATCAGGTTATTGATGTAATTAAAGCAAAAGGTCACGCAGTATAAAAGATAAAAGGAATTAATCAATGAAAATAAATAAAGGTCACTTGGTGAAAATTTGGGTTTTAAGAATAATACTAATACTTCTTATCCTGTTTTGGATGACTACTATTTTTGGTTTTTCAGCTGAAAATGGAGAACAGTCCCAGTCACTGAGTGACCAAATTACTGCAAAGGTAATAAGGATAATCAAACCGGATTATGACAGCCTGAGTACAGAAGACCGGCAGCAGTTCTTTGAAAGTACCAGCTTCTTTGTGAGAAAAACAGGACACTTTGGAGAATATGGCATTTTGGGTTTTCTGATTTCGGGATTACTTGTTACCTTTGAAACAATAAGGAGTGTTAGAAAAGGCAGGATATTTACTGCCTGCATAACAACAGGCTTGTGTATGGTATATGCCATGACAGATGAATTTCATCAGAGCTTTGTTGCCGGAAGAAGTCCAAAGGTTATGGATGTTTTTATTGATACGGCAGGTGGGCTTACGGCAGCTTTGGTGTTGGTTCTGATCTGGTTTATTGTAGACAAAAGAAAGAAACAAGGACAGAAAAAGAATTAATATTGAGTTTTACAAGCCAGCAAAAATGCAGAAATGTAAAAAGGCTTATTAGGAGGAAAAATGAATTTATGGGAGAAAAATATCAGGCAGGTAACTCCGTATACACCGGGAGAGCAGCCTGATGAGGATAATATAATTAAATTAAATACAAATGAATGTCCCTATTCACCGGCACCGGGTGTTACCAAAGCAATAGAAGACATTAATATTGACAGATTCAGACTTTATCCGGATCCGGATGCTACTGTTCTGGTCAATGAACTGGCATCCTATTATGATGTGAAACCGGAACAGGTATTTGTTGGTGTGGGTTCGGATGATGTAATCGGTATGGCGTTTTTGACATATTTTAATTCGGACAAGCCTATCTTATTTCCGGATATTACATATTCATTCTATGATGTATGGGCAGATTTGTTTAAGATAAAGTATGAGACAGTACCATTGAATGATAATTTTGAAATAAATCCCCAGGACTATTATAAGGAGAATGGGGGAATTATTTTCCCGAATCCTAACGCACCGACAGCAGTAGCACTTCCGCTGGATTCTATTGAAGATATTATTAAAAATAATCAGGATGTGGTTGTTATTGTGGATGAGGCTTATATAGATTTTGGTGGTGAATCAGTACTGCCGTTAATTGAACAATATGATAATCTTCTTGTTGTGCGCACCTTTTCAAAATCAAGGGCAATGGCGGGAATGAGAATTGGTTATGCCATTGGCAATGCCAAGCTGATTGAGGCAATAAAGGCAGTAAAGTTTTCCTACAATTCTTATACAATGAACCAGACTTCAATTTATGCCGGAGCAGCAGCAATTAAGGATGATACATATTTTAAAAATATTGTTTCAAGGATTGTGGAAACAAGAGAGAAAGCAAAAGAAAGACTGGCGGAACTGGGATTTTGTTTTACAGATTCCAAGACAAACTTTATTTTTGCAACGCACAATACAGTTCCGGCAGAAAAAATTTTTCAGGAACTTAAGGCAAAAAAGATTTTTGTGCGGTATTTCAATAAACCCCGAATCAATAACTATCTACGTATCACTGTTGGAACTGATGAAGAGATGAATGCTCTTTATGATGCACTGAAAGAAATTGTTGGAGCAAAATAGTGGCAGCATATGGTACAAAAATAATTAAATGAATGGCTAAGCGTAAAAAAGGATTAGAAACATGGGTTTTATAGATATTTTTTTCATAGGTGTGGGGCTTTCCATGGATGCTTTCGCAGTGTCTATTTGTAAAGGACTTAAAATGAAAGTGATAGACTTGAAGCAGAGTTTTGTTATCGCATTGTTTTTTGGAGTGTTTCAGGCGGTTATGCCAATGATCGGATATGCACTCAGCGTTAATTTTGTAGACTATATCAACCAATACAGTCATTGGATCGCATTTGGATTATTGCTTATTATTGGAATTAATATGATAAGAGAGTCATTGGGGAATGATTCAGAAGGGGATTGTGGATGCCCGGTAATAGATTTTAAAGAACTGTTTATGCTGGCCATAGCTACCAGTATTGATGCGCTGGCAGTCGGTGTTACTTTTGGGACATTGGGTGATAAGATGGAATTGTCTGTGTGGGAGTCAGTCTTTATTATCGGAATGACAACTTTTTTGATTTCTTTGGGAGGGGTATTTATAGGCAATGCTTTTGGTATCAAGTATAAGAAAAAGTCTGAAATTGCCGGAGGAGTTATTTTGATTGTGATTGGAATTAAAGTAGTGGTAGAACATTTTATATAAAAATAAGATAAGTAAAAGTAATAAAAAACTATTGGGGACAATAGTTTTTTTATTATATAGAAAATTCCTTGGAATTTCATAAATAATAAAAAAGTAACAAATTGTTAAAATATTATCCAATGAAAAATAAAATTTAGGAGTAAAATGAAATTAATGGGAAATGAATACAAGTGTTTCCCGGAAAAAAGGCAATGTAAAGTATGAAACAAATTTATGAGATAAGGAGGTCCATGTTATGAATATCAGCAAGTTTACGCAAAAGTCTGTGGAGGCAGTTCAAAACTGTGAAAAGATTGCGGCAGAATATGGAAATCAGGAAATAGACCAGGAGCATTTTATTTACAGTTTAATTACGTTAGAGGACAGCCTGATTCTGAAACTGATTGAGAAAATGGAAATTCAGCCGGAACATTTTAGAAGCAGGGTGGAGCAATATATTGCAAAAAGGCCGAAAGTACAGGGTGGTAATAGGTACATCAGCCAATCTCTGAATAATGTGCTGATTTCGGCTGAAGATGAAGCCAGAAGAATGGGTGATGAATATGTGTCAGTGGAACACATATTCCTGACATTGATTGATAAGCCAAATAAAGAAGTAAAAGAACTGTTCAGAGAATATGGAATTACAAGAGAAAGATTTCTTGGAGCGCTGGAGACAGTACGAGGAAATGTAAAAGTCACATCAGATAATCCGGAGGGAACTTATGATGCATTATCAAAATACGGACAGGATTTGGTAGAGAGAGCAAGGAATCAAAAGCTTGATCCGGTAATCGGAAGAGACAGTGAGATTAGAAATGTTATAAGAATTCTTTCCAGAAAGACAAAAAACAATCCGGTATTGATTGGTGAGCCCGGTGTGGGTAAGACTGCAGCGGTGGAAGGTCTGGCACAGCGTATTGTAAGAGGAGATGTACCGGAGGGATTAAAGGATAAGAAAATCTTTTCATTGGACTTAGGGGCTTTGGTGGCAGGTGCCAAGTACAGAGGCGAATTTGAGGAAAGATTAAAAGCGGTTCTGGAAGATGTGAAAAGCAGCAACGGAGAGATCATACTTTTCATTGATGAACTTCACACCATTGTAGGAGCCGGAAAAACGGATGGGGCAATGGATGCCGGAAATATGTTAAAACCTATGCTTGCGCGAGGAGAACTTCACTGTATTGGTGCCACAACTCTTGATGAATACAGACAGTATATCGAAAAGGATAAGGCATTAGAGAGAAGATTCCAGCCGGTTACAGTCAATGAGCCTACAGTGGAAGATACGATTTCCATTCTTCGCGGATTAAAGGAGCGCTACGAAGTATTTCACGGTGTTAAGATTCAGGATGGTGCATTGGTTAGTGCAGCAACATTATCCGACAGATATATTACGGACAGGTTTCTGCCGGATAAGGCGATTGACCTTGTTGATGAGGCTTGTGCGCTGATTAAAACGGAAATGGATTCTATGCCTACAGAATTGGATGAACTTCAAAGAAAAGTAATGCAGATGGAAATAGAAGAGGCTGCACTGAAAAAAGAAACAGATAATCTGAGTAAGGAAAGACTTTCTGAATTACAGAGAGAACTGGCAGAGCAGAAAGATGAGTTCAATAACAAGAGGGCGCAGTGGGAGAACGAAAAGGATTCTGTAAACAAATTACAGGAGTTAAGAGAACAGGTTGAAAGGGTCAAGAAAGAAATAGAGAAAGCTCAGAGCGAATATAATCTTGAGAAAGCCGCTGAACTTCAGTATGGTAAACTGCCGCTGCTTCAAAAGGAGTTAGAAGCAGAGGAAAATATGGTGAAAGACAAGGACCTGTCTCTGGTAAGGGAAAGTGTGACAGATGAAGAGATTGCCAGAATCATATCCAGATGGACAGGAATTCCGGTAGCAAAGCTTACAGAAACCGAGAGAGCAAAGACATTACATTTGGATGAACAGCTTCATAAGCGTGTTATTGGACAGAATGAGGCAGTAACCAAAATTACGGAATCCATTATCAGATCAAAGGCTGGAATCAAAGACCCGGGTAAACCGATTGGATCGTTTCTGTTCTTGGGACCTACAGGCGTAGGTAAAACAGAACTGGCAAAGGCATTGGCGGAGAATCTGTTTGATGATGAAAGTAATATAGTTCGAATTGATATGAGTGAATATATGGAAAAATACAGTGTATCAAGACTGATTGGCGCACCTCCGGGATATGTTGGTTATGATGAAGGCGGTCAGTTGACAGAGGCTGTAAGACATAAGCCATACTCAGTTGTTCTTTTCGATGAAGTCGAAAAGGCACATCCTGATGTTTTTAATGTGCTGCTTCAGGTTTTGGATGATGGACGTATTACAGATTCCCAGGGAAGAACAGTTGACTTTAAGAATACAATTCTCATAATGACATCGAATATCGGTTCATCATATTTGTTGGAGGGAATTGATGACAGCGGAAACATCAGAGATGAGAATCAGCAACTGGTAATGAATGACTTGAGAGCACATTTCAGACCTGAATTTCTAAACAGACTCGACGAAATTATTATGTTTAAACCGCTTACAAGGGATAACATTGGGGGAATTGTTGACCTTATCATAGATAACCTTAATGAACGTCTGAAAGACAAAGACCTGGAGATTCTGCTGACGGATGATGCCAAAAAGTATGTGGCAGATAATGGTTATGATCCTGTTTATGGGGCAAGACCTTTGAAGAGATATTTGCAGAAGAATATTGAAACTCTTGCCGCAAAAGTAATACTGGAGGGCAGAGTCAGCATGGGAGATACAATTACATTTGATGTAATTAATGGAAAACTGGAAGTAAAATAAAAATTTTGACCGGAACAGGCAGTATCCATCAGGCGGTACTGCCTGTTTTCCGAATAGTGTTTCAATGTTTTTCATAAACTTGATAATAACGGTTAAAGTGGCGGACATTGAGAAAACAGATTTTAATTATAATCTGCATTATTGTTTTGGGGATTATAATAGGAGTAAATGTTACAGAGAAAAAAGAAAGCGCAGTGGTTTCAAATCTAAATATTACAAATATTAAAGACACCATTCCAAAAGTGGCACTGACCTTTGATGATGGACCAAGCAGCCGGTATACTGAGAAATTATTGGATGGTCTGAAGGAACGGGATGTGAAAGCTACGTTTTTTGTTATGGGGGAAAGTGTCAGTGAAAATTCAGAAATAATAAAGCGAATGTATGAGGATGGCCACCTGATTGGAAATCATACATATACCCATGCAGATTTGGCAAAAACTGATTTTAATACGGCGTGCAGAGAAATCAATGAGACAAATTCCTGCATTAGTAATATTACAGGATATACGCCAAAATATATACGTCCCCCTTACGGAGATTGGGATCAAAGACTGCTGGAGGAGACAGATATGTCAGTAGTATTGTGGACGATAGATCCGGAAGACTGGAAAGACCAAAATGCCGGTATCGTGGCATCACGAGTGTTGAAAAGTGTACGTTCAGGTGACATTATACTTTTACATGATATATTTAAGTCGTCAGTGGATGCGGCTCTGATTATTATAGACAAATTGCAGGATAAAGGGTATCATTTTGTGACAGTGGATAAAATAAATAATAAGAAAATTATAAATAATCAGGAGACAAAGGAAACAAAAAAATAAACAGAACAATTGTAAAAAAAATGTAAAAGATAAAAAATCCGTTGTGAAATAAATAGCACAATGGTATACTTTACAAGTGGTTGGCGCAAGCCCGTCACACAAATACAAAATTAATATTAGGAGATGAAATGCTAAAAAAATATATTATAATTTTTTTAATATCAATGGTTCCAATCATAGAACTAAGAGGGGCAATACCATATGCAGTTTTATATAAATTGCCAACACTGCAGTCCTATATCATCTGTGTCATAGGGAATCTGCTTCCTGTACCAATTATTTTTCTTTTTGCCAGAAAGGTTCTTGTATGGGGATGTGACAAGAAATATATTGGAAGATTTTTTTCGTGGTGTCTTGAAAAAGGGGAACATGGAGGACAAAAACTCCAGCAGAAAGCAGGTAAAGGGTTGTATGTTGCACTGCTATTATTTGTGGGAATTCCTCTTCCCGGAACAGGGGCATGGACAGGAACCCTTGCAGCCAGCATATTGGACATGGATTTCAAAAAAAGTGTTCTTGCATGTATGGGAGGCGTGATTCTGGCAGGAATAATTATGGGAGCAGGAAGTGCATTGGGCATTTCGGCAATTAAAGCTATTATGTAGGAAGAAGCTTTTTGAAGTAAATATTACTTGAAAAAATGAGGTAGAACCAATGAAAAAAACACAGTCGTATTATGGTAATAATTTTAATAAAGCTCAGGTAAAAACGGGATATCAAAAATATTCCCCAAGTACAGTCGGTAAAATTGCAGTAGTAATCACCACACCGTCTGCTATAATTTCGTTTATATCAGTGCTTATTGCGTTCTTTGCCATACCGGATGCTCTGCTTGTCACCCTTGTAACCTTTATTATTTCTTTTGTGGGAAGTATTGTTATTATGGCTGACATTGTGATTTTTAATCACCGACAGAAAAAGAACAATTTAAAGGATAGCGAATCAAAACAGTTGGACATAATGCGTATTGTACATATGCTGATCGGTATAGTTATTGGTATCGCCATAGGATATATTATATGGGTAATATAGTATAAATATCAGGAGGAGACTATG
>JAUUNJ010000111.1 GCA_030844625.1 Roseburia sp.
ATTTGCCTGCTCCCTTCTCAAAATTCAGTTCAAATACTGCTCTCTGGTTCTCATCCACTGTCATGATGACCGTTTTCAAGCATTTCAGGAATAAGTTCTGTTATTTTGATATATCTTTGAACCTGCTTGGGGCTGTCTCCACATTCTTCTCCAATGAGCTCAATGCTTTTCTTTCCCAAATTATGGTCTACCTGACCACATTTTCTTCTTCCTGCCTTCCTTTTGATTGCTTCATACTTCATTTTGTAAGCAAATGCTTTTTCGCTTGGACTAATCATTTCCCGTTGTAAATTTGAATCAACCATAGATACAACCGCTTCATCATCTTTTAATACGCGAATGATCACAGGTACCTTACGATAACCAATCTTTTCAGCTGCAAATTTTCTTCTGTGGCCTGAAATGATCTCATAAGTTCCATCCTGCCTAGTTCTGACTATCAGAGGATTTAATATTCCATACTTCTTAATACTCTCCTGCAATTCAATCATCTGACTGTCCGCCTGAACCTTGAATGGATGGTTTACAAATCCCCGAAGTCTTTCCAGCTCAATCTCTACAACTCTTTCATCCTGATCCAGCAATTCCTTCTTTTCTTCCATAGGCAACTTCCTTTCTCTGAACGCAAAAAAGCCCGTCCAGAATAGATTGTATTTATCTAATCTGAGCGGACTCTTCCGACAGGCCTGATATCACAGACAAGAATATAGTGTTTTGTTTCACTGCTTTTCCTAATTTTACACCCTAAAACTCATCCTACACTGTAGTTAATCCCTCTGGGTGACGGCTAGGAAAGTGTGAATTGGTGACAAGCATCCATCCCCGCTGACAAAATCAGTATTTTCAGCCTTGTTTCGCTGACAAATTTGTCACTGAAATTACAATTCTGCATGAAAAAAGCGGCAATGAAACTATCTTCATTACCGCTAAAAATGAGCGTCTCCTATAGGAATCGAACCTACAATAGAGTCTTAGGAGCTCGAGATACCACTGTAAATACATACAATGATTAGTCAACCTAAGTCAAGGAAATCCTTGGTTTTCCTAACTATTCTGTTACTCCCTGTCAAAATAAGAAAACCTGTTTTCATCTCTGTAAAGCACCTTTCGGTGCTCGTCCGGTGCTCGGAGCACCCGGAGGATATAACCATTCCGTTCCATCGAGTTCACTCAGTTGGCCACCATTACGATTCAGCTTCGTAACAATGATCACTTGGTTTTCTTATTAGATTAACTATATTATAACGTGCTGTAGGTCGGATGTCGATGATTTTTTGACCATATTTATTGTTTTATATGTTTCTTCTCTATCAATTCTGCAAATACTAATTTTTAGACATGACAATAATTTTTCGTCAAAAACTATTTTATAAGCCATCTTTCCCCGTTCGGCATAATACGAATATCCCCCGGAAACCTTTCCAGAATCGTGCCGTCATGCAGAGAACGCACCACCGTTTCTTCACGATAGTCTGGGTCTTCATACCAAACATTGAAGTAAAGTTTGTCTCCATCACGGAAATTAAGCGCTTCTCTATCATTGATTGCGAATCGTACATGTTCTGGCCAGATAATCTCGAATGTACCGTCATTTGGCTGTCGAGTCAGCGATAACGGTGATGTATGAAGCATCAGATTGTAGCAGTCCTTCACTGCAGATAACGGTAGCCGCGCTACTTCCTGTACTTCCACTTGTTGATGCAAGAACCTCATGATGCGGATAACACTCTCTGTAAAGCTCACTACCAGTAGCACAACAGAACTGCCATCATACACTGGTGTGCCAAGATATTGTCCGTCTGCAGAATGCACAGGCTCATAAATCATGCCGTCTGGGTAATGGATAAGATACAAACGGTTGCTCCGCACAAGGTGTCCCTGTCGGAATAGTTCTTCTGCCTCATAGAGATCGCCGTGAATATAGTCCGTTGCCCAGTACCATTCGGCGATTCCTCCACGAATAAGTTCCATATTGGTCATACCATGTATATCAATGTTCTTCATGAATACACCTCCCGTTCCACAAATATATATTACTACAATACTTCGTAAAATTTCGATTTTCTTAATTCTACAAGCTGGAATTTCTATTTGTATTGCCATGTCATTACATAATCTTTTTCTCCGGTAGCCTCATCTAAGCCACTATGCTGAATCTCAAATCCTTCTCTCTTATAAAAAGATATTGCCCGTGCGTTCTTTTGGTATACGTTCAAGTACAACTTATTCCTTTTATCCTTTGCATAATTCAGCAGAATTTTACCTATACCCTGCGATTGCATTTCACCAGAAACAAAAATGCCCTCAACATATTCATCATTTAACCCTATAAAACCCTGTATTTCTGTATCATACTCATACACATAAACCTCTGCTAGTAACAACGCTTCTTTTACTGATCTGAAATTGCTTTTCCAGTATTCGGCGGGGATAAAATTATGTGCCTTTATATTTGTATCCAACCATATATCTGCAACTTTATTTATATCATCCCTTTGAAATTCTCTAAAGAAAGAATCCGATTGGCAAAATCCATGTTTATGACTGAAAACAAGAAATATATCGATATTGCTTTTGAATGTGGATTTAACAGTGTTTCTTCCTTTAACCGCTCCTTCAAAAAAGTAAAAGGTATTTCACCGCGAGAATTTAAAAATGCAATGATAAAATCCTTATAAATTCTTTTAATCACAAATATACCCTCTTTCATTAGACTATTATTTTGCTAATGAAAGCGGGTACTTCATTTTTAATAATCAATATAGGACTCTAATTTTTTCAAATCTTTATAGTCATTACTTCGCCAAAGGTCCTGGAATAGTAGATACTCCTCTGTGATTTCCATAAAAATCCACATTAAAGATAATATCCGATTCGTCTCTTTCCTCAAAACGCTGTTCCGGCTCAAAAGCTTTACCCAAAATGTCACTTGTTATAATACCATTAGAATAATCTCCGAGTATTTCGTAGATATTTGTTTCCAGCTCATAGAATCCATCTTTTTCCACAAGCTCTACTGTAACTTCCGTATCGGCATCTACAAACTTATCTGTTTCTTTTTTCCATGCTTTAGCACCCATAAGGTATGCATTACCATTTGCCCAGATTGGCAGATGATCAAAATGCGGCACCGCCAGCTTATCCATATCCGGTTTCTCTACATCCATATCAAATCTAGCAATCCATTCATCATATGTCGGGTATTCATCCCACACATGATTGCCTACAACCTGATAATACGGAGATTCCTTTGATTCATTATTATCAACCGGATAATACTGTACAAATATATTGTTATAGAATCTATTATCACCATGAAGAATGGTCATCATCCCAGCAACTTCTGTCCTATGTCTGATGTGATATGGTGTGTAACGACGCTGACTTCTTCCATCCACTTCCCAATCTGTTCCGGCTCCAACCACTGTGGTGGAACCAAGAATAAGATTATGTACAACCGCCACACCTTCTGTTGCAAGACGGAGACCATATCTAGACAACAAAATATTATTATCAATCAAAGTCGGTCCATGACCTACTTCGATAAAGATATCCTGGCTTTCCATACCGCCTTCTAACTTAATAGAACCTTCCGGAACATCATTATCATGTAACAGATTTTGTGTAATTCGAGCTCCCTGCGCTTCCCAGTCAAGCCAAATACCCATGGTGTTATGATGAATATGATTTCTTCTGATCAACACATCAATTGCCGCATGAAGTTTAATTCCTGAGATTTCCGCACCCCCCAGCTCCATCATATTGTTAATATGATGAATATGATTATCTTCGATAGTTGAGAAAACACAGCCCATTCTTCCTACAATTCCGGTCTGCTGACAATCATGAATATTGCATCTTCTTACAGTATGAGAGCCAATCTCTTCCTTCAGCCAACCATGATACTGTCCGCGGCACACAGCATCTCTCTCCATCTGTGTAGGACTTTTTATATGCTTTCTTGTAAAATAATGGTCATTCTCATCATCGTAATATTTTCCAAGAGAAATACCGCAACATTTACTGTTTGTAATTTCACAGTCTTCGATTATCCAGCCATATGACCAGTGTGGGCTTATCATACCATCCTGGAACGCTGCCGGAGGTGCCCATGTAGTAGCTGCCTTTTCTACAAAGAAGCCACTTAAGGTAATGAAATCAACATGCTCTTTCTTTGGCATAAAACATTCTCTTCGCACATTAATCTCTACCTTTTCTTTTCGCGGATCTTTTCCTCTAAAATTAGCGTATATAACGGTTTCATCACCTTCCACATAGGCATACCATTTATAAACGCTCCACTCTTGTTCCCACGACGGCTTATATACTTCCGCTTTTTCACAAGCTTCTATAGAATCCACTTCGTACATTGCCTTGTCATTCAGATAAACACAGCCTGTATGTTTTTCATCCTTGGCAAAATACCAATCCCCATAAACCGGTGTTGTATATGGGTTATAACCATTAAACACGCCATTATTGATTCTGGTCACCCACACATCACCTTTATAAAGTTTCCAAGCGTCAACTTCTTCCGCACCGGAAATAATTGCTTTTAAGGGTTCCACCGACCTATAAACAATAGGCGCTTCTTTTGTTCCACTGTTTACGGGATTTACATACTCTCTGTAAATACCCGGTTTTACTAAGACTTCATCTCCTGCAACCGCAATCTTTGCCGCTTCATTAATTCTTTTAAAAGGCCTAAATTCGGAACCGTCTCCATCACACCTTGCAGATGCATCTACGTAAATTTTCATCTTCTACCCCCATAGTATTCTGATTATCCCTTGCAATAGCACTAATTAATCGCATCAGATTATCATATTTTACATTTTGTATATTTCAAAATCTATCCACATCTTCCAATAAACAAAAGCAAACTGTGCCAAAATACTTTTAATCTGTTCATAATCTTATGACCAACTTTTCCAAACCGTTGGTTCATATCCCACTGTAGCCTGCTTACCATTTCTGACAATCGGCGTCTTAATTACCTGCTGATTTGCAAGAAGTTTTTCTTCGCATTCATCCTATGAAATATATTTTACCACTGCCAGCGCATCTTTATAAGCCTTTTGCCGGGAGTTCCGATGAATCCGATGAATCTTTGTATTTTCGTATAATAATCATATAACTTATAAATAATAAAACAGCTGCGCTGGTCCAGGCACAAATTTCCGCATAAAAAATTCCGTCTTCACCGATCAGTTTTGGTAACAATAATGCAACACTGACACGCATCACAAATTCTGCAATGCCACTGGCGAGGGGAATCAGGGTATTACCCAGACCCTGAATCGCCGAACGATATACATACAGCAGATACAGTACCCATAGAAAAATTGCCATAATAAACAAATATTTATATGCAATGTCTAACACCTGTCGGATCTGTTCCGGTTCGCCGGATACAAACAGTGACAATATATTGCGTCCGAATAACACCATCACACCTGAGATCACAACAGAAGTAAGCAATGCCATATAAGTTCCGCTATGCACACCTTTCCGGATTCTCTGATATTTCTTTGCACCAAGATTCTGGCCTACATAGGTTGTAATTGCATATCCGTATGAAACGGCAGCCATCTCTAAAACTCCATATAATTTGTTTGATGCTGTAAATCCAGCCACAAACAGGAATCCAAATCCATTGACTACATACTGTACTGTAAGCCCCCCTACAGAGATGATCACATTCTGGATTGCAAGAGGAGTCGCCACTTTCAAAAGCCGCAGACTCATTGCCGGCTGTCTATAGAAGTCCTGTTTTTCCAGTCGGATATCCGGAATTTTCCGTAACACCATCAGACAGTACAGGGCTGAAAATCCCTGTGCGATGACTGTCGCCACTGCTGCTCCGGCTACACCCCAGCCAAAAACTGCCACAAATAACAGGTCCAGTCCCACATTGATCAACGCTGCTATGGTCATTGCTATCAGTGGAGATCTGCTGTTACCCAGTGCTCGAAGAATCGCTGCAAATATATTATAAGCCGCTATGATCGGAATTCCGGCAAAGATCAGCCGAAGATATAGCATTGTCAGGTCAATGACATTATCCGGTGTCTGTAAAAACAAAAGAACATGATAAACTGCCCCTTCACTTACCGCAAGTACAATCACAGAAAGCAGTGCTGTCATGATATAGCTTTTCGCCACCGCGCATTTCAGATTTTCTTTTTCCCTTGCTCCATAAAACTGAGCTACCAGAATAGAAAAACCCTGTGTGATACCTGTCATGATACCGAACACCAGCCATACCAGCCAGTCTCCGGCGCCTACTGCCGCCAGTGCTTCAACCCCTACCACCTGTCCGACGATCATGGTATCTGCCATCGTATAAAACTGCTGTAAGATATTTCCAAGCATCAGTGGTATGGCAAAAGTAATGATCAGTTTTCCAGGTGATCCAGTGGTCATTTTTTTTTCATTTGTTCCCATAAGAATCTCCTTTTTCTTTTCATCCTTGTCCGATTATTTTACATAGGACTCTGCCAAAACGCAATCCATCACAGAACTCTTTGGTATATCGCCCCGGGTTTTTACGGATACCACAGGAAGTGTTCCTCCCTGGACACGTACCGTGCTGGTCACGATCCTGGTTGGATCGGTCACCTCTTTCTTTCCATAATCTGCTCCTCTTTTACAGGTATTTCCCGTAACTTTTTCCACTATCCCATCCTTTATTATGACCTGAAGCTGACATCCCATGGGGCAGCCAATACAGGTCAGTTTTCTCTCTTCCATGGTCTATTCCTCCTCTATACTGATGGTGATTATATCCTTTTTCCCGGCTTTTTTCAGCACTTCTTTCTCAAAGGGAAAGTTGGCAAACTTGAAGTTGTATCATCACTTATCTTTTTTAGAAGAAATAGGACTGTCAGATATAGCAAGAAATATACCCAGACATATACCCACTCCAATTCCAACAACCTTGCTGTTTAAAACAATACTCCAAAGTATTGCTGTTGATATTCCTATGTATGCTGACTCCTTTAATTATACTTTCGCTTTTCATAAGCTTTGTCCTCCAAATTAGCACTTCAAATCGTTTTCTTTATTCTATCACAGCTTCTATTATTCCGCCATCAGTCTTTCAAACCAAGTATCCATGACAATGATGAACTGGCTCGCTCCTGGCCATTCTTGCAACATTTCATCCAAAGTATTATGATTCGCATAATGCTTTAATTTTCTCTTTGAGGTCATTGTATCTCTTTTCCGATTCATTCCATTTTATATGGTCAAACTTTTTTTCGTCTATTATTCTTATTCCCAATTCAAACATCTCTGCTTTGTTTTCCTCTAAAGCTTTCTCATTATTTTCAAAGAAATACCAAGTAACACCATCCGTAAAGAGAACTGTTTTATTTTTAGACAAATGTGCTTCTATTTCATTTTTAACACTACTGTTTCCAATATCCTTCAAATAATTTAAAGTTTTATCTCTAAAAGACTTACCTTTACGATCTTTTGTATTTGATACTATATAATTTGAGCTATCACCTACTGATTTAATTTCAACAACTGCAATGTAACTAGTAGGACACTCATCTTCTTCATTGTTCCATCTCCAGTCTTGTGCTATACATAAATCTGGAGTCCAATATTTCTCGTTTGGTCCCTTTCCACAATATTTCCCGTAATTATGTTTTCCGCTACCACTAGAAACTTTAATATCTACGGGAATAATGTCACATTTTGGTAAAATACTTTTCAAAAATGGAGCAATAACAAAATCTTGGAC
>JAUUNJ010000112.1 GCA_030844625.1 Roseburia sp.
TACAAGTCCATTAGTTAATTCATTCGCTCTCACTACAAATTTCGCAAGTTTATCCGAATATATTAGATGAGATTGGCTGAAATAATACTTGCTTGGGTCGTTTTCTCCGAAATACACTGGCTGTTTATATCTGTTATAGCCACGCAATCCAGACCTTTGATTAACCAACAATAGACCCATTACATTGCCATCGTAAATCACGCTTTGATACGGTTTTACACCATTCTGGATAAGAAACGAAAACCAAGTCTGAATGGTAATGTTGTTTGGTATATATCCTTTTAATTCATAAAACTTTTTCCGAATCTCATTTTCATTCGCTTCTGTAAATGTAGTGATCAACACCTTCTCATCAGCAATTTTTAGAGCTTCATTGACAAGATGCGTCGTTTTGCCAGAACCAGCAGCTGCAACAATTAGCTTGTTACTCATTTCTAATTGCCTCCATGATATACGCTGGGAACACAACCTTTTCGTCCGTGTTAAAAATTGCTAATGCAGTTTCGGTTTTGTGATGCTTCATATACTTTTGCAAATCTTCAATTGTACTGTAATCTGTTCCTAAAATAGAATTAAATAGAGTAATATTGTTCCCGTTAGCTTTCAAGATCTTTGGCTCCAAGGTGTTGTAATTATACGGCTTTTCACCGATCTTAAGCGTGCCGGTGTCTTCCACTTGGTCGTAGCAGATTGTTATTTTATCTTTTTTATTTTCTTTAATATAGTCAGCATATTTCTTTTCAAGGCCTGCTACATCACCATCATTATCGGTTACAACCGCAACAGATAATTTGAGCGCATCAGCAAGTTCCAGGAACCTCAAAAAAGAGGTACCCACGGAAATTACATCTATTTGGTCTTCTATAGGTAATCGGCCATTATTTTGGGATTGATACGCTTTCTGAACAACAAGCTCATCAGAATCTCCTTCTACCAAGATCGCTTTCTTGCACAAAATAAGTCTAAGTGTATCATAGCCGGATACCTTCTTGAAAAATTCTGCCGACAGGAGTTCTGTTATTCGAGCTATCTTTTGATTCTCCAGCAGCAATAGATTTTCCAACCCCAACTTGTTAGCAACAAAACTGCTGTGTGTTGAAATGATGATTTGTTTATCTCCATATTTTTCTGCGATAGCTTTAATAAGTTGATTTAATTTGGAAAAAGACAAATGGCTTTCTGGTTCTTCTAAAAGCACGATTTGTGCATTTTGCGCACTTCTATGTGTCAATGCTAATTCTGTTTTCATAACACATTGGGCACCTTTTCCGATATATCCAAACGGAACCTCGTTAAGCTGAGTAACCAAACTATTTTCCCAAGCATTTTTTGTCCCCAAATCAACCGTTAAGGATACTGTCCCATCGACTATCGAGGATTCTTTGCTGATTCTCTCGTTTATTGCCTTAATGGAATCATCACCAATGAAAGTATCCTTCATTCTACGATGTGCTTGCGAAACTGCGGTAACTTCTTCAGGAGAAAGCAAGTCCTTTACAATTCGGGAAATATATACATCCGAACCATTCTGATAACGATAATTTGAGGAGTCAATCATCGCAGATTTAACTGGGATGCCCCTAATGGTAACCGCTTGACGAGCAAAAGTTGTCCAGGTCACTTCGTAATACTCTATCGGAAGACTCATCATATTCTTTTTTGAGACAAGAACATTGTATTCGTCTGTGTATTTCTCGTCGAACGCAATCTGGAATCTTAATCCTTCGCAGGAAACCCGTTCAGAATTATCATTTCCTTCGTACTCTGGGTTAATTGATCCATCAAAGAAAACCTCAATGCTAATAGAAGGGGGTGGTAATGCAGCACCATTATTGACGGAGTTGATATATAGCTCTACGACATCTCTGTTAAAGAGGTACTGTGATAATTCGTTTCTAATGTTTCTCCCGCCATAAAAGCCTGTTAATGCAATATGAATAGCTTCTAAAATTGTAGATTTTCCCGTTTCGTTGTTGCCTACCAAAATGTTTAAGCCCGTATTTAACTCAAGCTCAAAGATCCCCTTGAAACACTTGAAATTTCTAATTTTGACCTTCTTAATTGCCACTTCTATTTACCTCATCTAAAAGTTACTTATTGTCTGTAGATTTATTGTATTCAAAATTATTATAATGTTTATTATGGAGGATTGCAACTATGGATATTGTGAAAGTTTTTGGTTCTAACTTGAAGAAGTACAGAACCGCAATGGGTATATCTCAAGAGGCTTTTGCAGATAAATGCGGTATGCACCGAACTTATATCAGCGCAATCGAATGTTATCGCAGAAGTATCTCTCTTGAAAACATCCAACGCATCGCTGATGCGCTTGGAATTGAAACATATAAACTGTTTTTGGAGGATTAAGCTATGCCTACTTACACTTGCGATTATAGATTACCGTCTGGTAATCGCTCTCAAAAGAGACAAGATCTTATTTCCTGTTTCTTGAATGAAGAAGCGGGAATTGGCAGAGGTGATGACGCCTCTCGTTATCAGTACAATGTTGAGTCATACGGAGATTATGGAATTTTTTTGAAGCGCCCAACACAACTTAACAAGGGATTCGATTTCACAGTAAATGTGCAGGGTATGTACTTCAAAAAGCATCGAAGATACAGCAATCCAAGCCACAATGATATTTTTGAAGCTTTGATCTGCTGCAGAAATGAGTGCCCCGATGAATACAATGCTGTCAGAGAGGCTATTGTCTCCATTTACGAATGTGACGACATTGATTTATCGCATATCAACGCTCATTTCCTCGACTTTGAAGGTACCGCACATCCAATTCAAATCATTCTATTAGCCATTAAATGGTTGTTTATGGAACAGGATTGCGCTTATTGGAACTACTCAGGTCGCAGAATGCTTTTTGAAGGACTTTCTGAGTCTGGATTAGTCTGATCCTCACTTTCGGAAAACAAACAGATACTCGTGGGCAATCAGCAAAAAATTATACTTCACGCTGTTTGTTTTCCAATATCCCGTAGCCTTGCAATTATGCTGCTCTTTGATGATGAGCTCTTTTAACTTAAACCCAGCATCCTCAAAAACACGCATTACATCAAAAGATATAGGTATCATGTGCCCTTTCTGACGGGTATCGCCCATCAGCACGGCACAGAACTTATCTTTTTTCAGCACACGGTAGCTCTCTTGGGCTACCGTTTTCATTTCTTCAAGAAAATCTTTGACTTTCAAATGCGACAGATCTTCATCAATGTCTTCGCTATATTGAATAATGTTAGCATAAGGAGGATGGGTGCATATAAGATCAATACTGCCGTCCGAAATAAAATCCAAGTGACGGGCATCACCCTTATGGATGTATACCTTTCCATCTGCACCTTCGTGTTCAAAATCAACCTTTTCTTTGCATCTGTTAAGAGCGACATCGTTGACATCAACACCAATAATATTTCTGCGGAGCAACTTCGCTTCAACAAGGGTTGTCCCACCGCCTGCAAACTGATCAAGCACCAAATCTCCTTCTTTGGAGTATCTTAGTATTATATTTCTAGGAATATACGGAGACCAATTTCCAC
The DNA here is from genome assembly GCA_030844625.1 of Roseburia sp. GTDB lineage: Bacteria > Bacillota > Clostridia > Lachnospirales > Lachnospiraceae > Eubacterium_G. The sequence continues at coordinate 3,549 of JAUUNJ010000112.1, forward strand.
GCCACTTTGCATCGTGAGTTGCCCAATCGCCACGCTTCGGAAAAGACCAATGCGTAGTCATTTCAAGCTCAAAGTCTTCCGGCTCCCATTTTGTGATTTTCTTTGCCATTATTTGAAAACCTCTGTCATAATGCCGTCCTCCAAGTCCTTGATGCTATAGATATTGTCCATCACATCAAAGGTTTCTTCGAGATTATGGCGAGCACTTGTCCAACCCTTACCGTCAGTAAACCAAACAAAAGTGAAACCATCTATCGTATCGGCCTCTGTAGCAAGAGTTTTGTAGCTGCGGGCAGTTTCGTTGAGTTTGCTTCCGCCGCTACCATAGAAATTGGTTTCAATGCCATAAATCATAGTAGTCGTTTTTACAACAAAATCGAAACGCTTTTCCATTTTACCTTGATTGGATATTGCTGAAAGGTCGATGCCCCACTTATCGGTAATTTGGTGTATGTACATTTCTTTGAAGTAACTTACATTCCTTACGAAGCCAGCTTTTTTGATGAAGCTTTCTACCAAGTCCTCCATCAAATGACCGCCACGATTTTTTCGTCCGTTGGAATCCAGACCTGTTTCTACACCTGTTGCATAGTCAACAAGGTTGTTGATGATGTGGTTTTCAAGCAAATCAAACAGGCCAGTATGCTCCATAAAGTAAGTATAACGTTCATAATAGGCATAGCTGTTCGGAGGGTATTTACTAAAATCAAACTGATACAAATGACCACCATTTTCATCCTGGCAGTAGATTTCATTGGCTCTGACTGCAAGCAACAAAGGAATGCACTTCAATACTTCAGGATATTTCTTTATAAGAGCTTTGAACTCATCCTTGATATTTTTAGAGCCAATAAGGGAATTGAGAATATTCAGCTCTACCTTGATACCATCAACATTGCGATGGACTTTTCCAAAATCAATATAGTAGCCGTAATCTGCGATGCTGTCACGAAAGCTGGACAACCATGTATTAAACTCTCTGTTCATATATTATAACTCCTTAAATTCCACTGTAAACTTTGTGTCTGAGTCAATATGCCACACAGCTCGCTTTGACACAAACACACCATCCGGCTGTCTTAGGCCAAAATCTCTATAGGCTTTTGAAATGCCACCTACATATCTGCCTTGTGCATCAATTCGATATTCCTTATATGAAGAATCTCCAAATCTAATGCTGATAACAGAAGCTCCCTCGGAAATATACTCTTTGATAGCACGAGGTAGAACCAAAATATATGCTCTTATATCGTTTTCAGTTACTATTCTCTCAACCGTAACCTCTTGTTCATTTGCTGTGGCAAATGCTTTTTGCATAATGCTATCGAGAGCAGTTTTACTAAACACCGGCTTAAATGTAAATCCGATTTCCTTTTCAATGCAAGTGCTAACAAGTTCTTTGCCATCCACGACAATGATTGGTCTGCTTGGATCTACTTGCTGCGCTTCAAGTTTTGCGGTATCAGACACTTTTCCGGTAGTGATGAACATCCCAACGCCGTTTCTGAAAGACCCCCTTAATGCGCGGATTTTCTCTGGAGATACTGTAGTCTCTGGAGAATATCGCTTTGCCTGTATGTAGAATGGTTCATCAACCGAATTAGACAAACCACCAATACCTTTTCTTACTGCGGTCAGATCAATTCCACCATCACCAGACTTCTTCGTTACAAAAACTTCTTCCAGGCCAATTTTCTCTAAATACACTTTTAAGAACTCTTCAAATTTATATCCATTCTCAAAGTAGGTATAGAAGCTATCCACTATTTCACTGTATTCTTCTGCTGATACGTCAATCTTTTTCCTCATAGTGGATCCTCCTTAAAAATTACTAATTAGCAGCTCTTTTATTTTTCCTCTCGCTTCACTGTTGCAGTTAATCATACGAGTAGCTTCAACACGATTAATTTTATGAGAGGAGTAGATATTTTCAAAGAAATTATCTTCAGCGTTGGAGTTCTTGGGGTCAGAATTGCTGATAACCATCTTTGCACCTTTCTTGTGCATATCATCAACAAATTTCGCAAGCTCGATTTGCTCATCATCGTTAAACAAGTTTTCAGTATATGCAGTAAAGCTTGCGGTATCTGTGATAGGACGATAGGGAGGGTCGAAATACACAAAAGTATTTTCATCAATAAAATCGGCAGACTCTCTGTAATCTCCACAAATAATTGTCACGTTTTGGAGCTTTTCAGATACAGCTCGCAAATTATCTTCGTCGCAAATCATAGGATTCTTGTAAGAACCCATAGGTACATTAAACAAGCCCTTTTTATTGACACGGAACAATCCATTAAAACAGGTCTTGTTAAGGAAAATCATCAATGCCGCTTTTTCAATATTGATAGTTTCATCTCCATTTACCTTCAAATCATTAAAGCGTTCACGCATTTCGAGGTAGTATACTTTTCTATGTTCCGTATCCATCGGAACAAATTCATTTTGCATAACGGAAAGCATAGAAATCAATTCATCAATATCATCTCGAATAATCCGGTAAGTATTGATAAGCTCTGCGTTGATGTCACTGATATAAATTTCGTCTAAATCGTATTTGCTTAAAATGTCAAACAGGACAGCACCACCACCGACAAATGGCTCGGCATATTTTGTGATTTTTCCATCTGCAAATGGATAGTATTTTTCAATCTCGGAAAGAAGCTGACCTTTGCCGCCGGCCCATTTTAGAAACGGTTTCACTTTCTTACCATCATTCTGCATATATCTGATGCTTCTTGCATCAATAGGTTTTTCTGCTGTGGTAGGAATAATCCACATGTTGCCGACCATAGTGGCATTGTCTATTCTGTTTTCAGAGCAAAGAACCGCAACTCGTCTTTGGGAAATTCCCCATTTGTCGGCAGCTTCTCTCGCAGACATAAATTCCATAATGACACCTCCATGTGTAGATGATAATTATTATATTCTATAACTCGAATAATAGCAATATCATTTTGAAAATAATTTGTATATTTTTTATGATTATGGGTATCGCCCGCGGGAATTTGTACTCCTACGGGCGATACTGTGATTAGCTATCCATCGGCTTATACTGTGTGACTGCTTTCAGATACTTCTGTAGTTCGCTGTTCAGTATCAAATCGACGTACTCCAACGGAGCATTGTAGATCAGCCAGTCCAGCTCCGACCACTGGTACATGCTGTTTGCCACATCGTTCTCTACGGCGATGCAGTCAATGGAGAGCAGTGTCCCGTCATCCAGACACAGTTCCATGCAGGCGGCGTCTAGGTTAAACGCACAGGGCAAAATCTTTCCCATACTCGTTACCTCCCAATACTTGAATTTCGATTGTTTTTTCGTGGCGGCACAAGGGGCGTTTCGGTTGTTTTAGTTACAGGCAAGCAATGCGTGTGGCTATCCACACACAAATCCGGCAAGCAATGCGAGTGTTAATACACACTCACATTTCCTGCCGTCTGCTTGTTGAGGGCAGCGCCCCCAAGCCCCCTTTGAACACAGAATTTCATTCTGTGGCTACGCGTTCTGCGAATGCTTTGAAAGGGTACACTAAAGCTCCGTCCCCTTCAAGATGCCATGGAACAAATCGTTCCACCCTTACGCCTAATGGCTGCCGCAAAACACAGTAGCCCTCGCTAGATGCGTGGGCAAAATGTTTTCCCATCCTTCGCTTTTACTTCGCATCCTGTGCCCCGGTCTCAAGTCATGAGGGCTACTCCTTAATATTTACATGGTACGCCCTAAAATAGGGCTCACCTGAAAAGATGGGGTGGCAAAACACCACCTCACATTTTCTTTCCCGCAACGGTGGCGACGGTCGCAACGGTGCTGAGAGTACCCCTCAAAACACCGTCGCGACCGTTGCAAGCGTCGCGCTTTACTTGATTATTTCAACCATAGGTGCTTCTATTACCATGTAGGTCAGCCTGATACGCCTTCCGGCGTGCTTGGTTTTGTTTTCGTACTTCACCTGATGTTCTTCCAGCAGACGACTGGCATTTACATTCAGATGCTTAGTAAGGCGGTTCACTGCCATATTCAACTGGAGGGCTTCAGAAAGCTCTGTTGGGCTGCCTTCCCACTCGCGGTTCTCATTAGATACGATTTTCGCTACCTCTTCCAGCACCGGGTCCGGAGGCTGCTTCCAAAGCTCATTCTC
>JAUUNJ010000113.1 GCA_030844625.1 Roseburia sp.
TCTTGTAATTGACACGTTCTCAGACTTCTTTGTAATCTTATCTATTTCATCAATATAGACAATTCCATGCTGGGCTCTCTCGATATCATAGTCAGCAGACTGAATCAGCTTAAGAAGAATGTTTTCAACATCTTCTCCCACATAACCTGCCTCCGTAAGTGTTGTCGCATCGGCAATTGCAAAAGGAACGTTTAATATTTTTGCCAATGTCTGTGCCAGATAAGTTTTTCCTGAACCGGTAGGTCCCAGCAAAAGTATATTGGACTTCTGCAATTCCACATCCAGATCTGCTCCTGCCATCACTCTTTTATAGTGATTATAAACAGATACAGAAAGTACTTTCTTTGCATCCTCCTGACCTATAACATACTGATCCAGAAATTCTTTTATTTCTTTTGGCTTAAGTAAATTAATCTCTTCAGCTATAGACTCATCATTTCCATACACTTCCTCTTCAATGATTCCTGCACATATTTCCACACATTCATCACAAATGAAAGCACCTTCCGGACCTGCAATCAGTCTTCTGACCTGATCCTCTGTTTTCCCGCAAAATGAACAGTATAGCCTTTCATTACTAATATTCTTATTTGCCATAAATACCTCTCTAATCTCTATAACACAAGGCACCACTTACTGCGGTGCCTTCTGTCTATCTGTCTTTGATTACTTCATCGATTAATCCATATGCTTTTGCTTCATCAGCAGACATCCAGTTATCTCTGTCAGTATCTTTTTCCACAACTTCGATTGACTGTCCTGAATTTTCAGCCAAAATTTCATTCAGCTTTTTCTTAGTCTTTAAAATATGCTCTGCTGCAATCTGAATTTCAGTTGCCTGTCCCTGAGCACCGCCCAAGGGCTGATGAATCATAACTTCTGCATTTGGAAGGGCGTATCTCTTTCCTTTTGCCCCGCTTGATAAAAGAAACGCTCCCATACTTGCTGCCATGCCAATACAAGTTGTTGAAACATCACACTTAACATAATTCATTGTATCATAAATCGCCATGCCTGCTGTAACAGAACCACCCGGACTGTTAATATACATATGTATATCCTTTCCCGGGTCTTCTGATTCAAGGAATAATAACTGTGCCACAACTGTACTGGCTACAGCATCATTAATTTCCTCTCCTAAAAATATAATTCTGTCTTTTAATAATCTTGAATAAATATCATATGAGCGTTCACCTCTGGAGTTCTGCTCAATGACATAAGGTATTAAAGCCATATTCATACCTCCTTAAATTCTTTGAAACCGGATACATTATTTTCTGCATCCCATCAATTATTCCATCAATTAACAATATTGATTATTTTGCCTGCTCAACTACAAATTTTGCAGCCTTTCTCATGCAGACATCCCTCTTAATATTTTTCTTATCTTCATCGGACAGAAGATCTGCAATCTTATCTGTTTCCATCTGATATTTTTCTGCCATATCAGCGATTTCCTTGTCAAATTCTTCCTCTGTAGCTTCAATATTTTCAGCTTTAACAATAGCCTCGAGAACAAGGCTGGATTCCACTCTTGCCTGTGCCTGTGGTCTAACCTGCTCTGTCAACTGGTCAACAGTAGTACCTGTAAACTGCATATACTGTTCAAATGTGATACCCTGCATTGCAATATTCTGTGCAAATTCTTCCACCATCTGCTGTGCCTGAGCTTCAACCATCTTTTCAGGAATATCCATTTCAGCCTCTTTGACAATTGCTTCGATTACTTTACTTTCCTTTTCAGATTCAGCATCCTGAACTTTCTTCTCTTCCAGATTCTTCTTGATGTCAGCCTTATACTCATCTAATGTATCAAATTCTGAAACATCCTGAGCGAAATCATCATCTAATTCAGGATATTCCTTAACTTTAATTTCTTTAATCTTAACTTTAAACATTGCTGGCTTACCGGCAAGTTCTTCTGCCTGATATTCTTCTGGGAAAGTAACGTTGACTTCGACGTCTTCTCCAACCTTCTTACCGATTAACTGTTCTTCAAATGTATCAATAAAGGAGTGGGAACCGATTGTCAAAGGATAATCTTCACCTTTTCCACCTTCGAACGCTTTGCCATCAACAAATCCTTCAAAATCAATTGTTGTCTGATCTCCATCCTCAACTTCCTTATCATCTGCTGCAACAAGTCTTGCATTCTGTTCCTTAACTTTATCCAGTTCTGCCTGTACCTCTTCTTCGGTAACAGCAACGTCTATCTTTTCTACCTTAATCCCCTTATATTTGCCAAGTTTTACTTCTGGCTTTAACGTAACCTCTGCCTCAAAAATAAATGGCTTACCCTTTTCAATCTGTGTAACACTGATTTCAGGACGTGCAACAATTTCCAGTTCGCTTTCCACTGCTGCATCAGCATAAGCTTGCGGAATCAAATCGTTTGCTGCATCTTCGTAAAATACTTCTGCGCCATACATCTTTTCAACCATGGCAAAAGGTACCTTACCTTTTCTGAATCCCGGAACATTAAATCTATTCTTATTCTTCTGATAAGCTTTCTGGATAGCCTTATCCAATTCCTCGGCCGGTACTTCAATTGTAAGCTTTGCTGTGTTATTTTCTAACTTTTCTACCTGTAAACTCATTATTTTTCCTCCTTAATATGCAAACGGGTATGAGTAAACCCATTTAGTTCTACGATTTATATGGCATCAGGGCATAGTACACCCACTGACGCAGTAAAGTATTATATCACGAATACTCAATATTGTCACCCTCTTTTTATAGATAAAACCGGGAGTAAAAACTTATATTACAGAATATATGATACGATTACTTCTCGCTGTCAACTATTCCTACTTATACTGTATTGCCTCTGCCACACTGTTGCTTGTTTCCTTATCTACAAGAATCGCAATAAGTTCCAATCCCATTTCAAGTGCCACACCGAGACCCTTTCCTGTCACAAAGTTGCCATCAGTGACAACACCGCCACCATAATTTTTACAGTTCAGTTTATCTGCAAAAGTAGGATAGCATGTTGCATTTTTGTCCTTAAGGAGTCCCATCTGTCCATATATACTAGGGGCTGCACAAATTGCTGCAAGAAGCTTTCCCTCTTCATTATATTTTATAATTTGTTGGGTCAGTTTATCACATGCTGCCAGATTTGGTGTTCCCGGTACTCCGCCCGGCAGGAAAATACAGTCACCTTTTTCAAAATCAATCTCTTCAATATTTTTGTCCGTATATAATTTGATCCCATGAGAACTTTCAACGAGTAACTCATCTTTAATAGATACTGTCACCACATTCAGCTTCTTCGTTCTTCTTAAAAGATCAATAATCATTAAAGCTTCCACTTCTTCCATTCCATCTGCCAAAAATGCATATACCGTCTTCATATTTTTCTAAAACCTCCTAACACTATATATAAAAATAATTATAACATATAGAAATTATGTGTCCAAGTTGTAAAAAATAATAAAATATCCCAACACCATAAGCACTGGTTTAACTTGAAATAAACTGCAAATACTCTTACAATATAACTAACATTATTTTTGCGAGGTATTAATATGGAAATAGAAAGAAAATTTATTCCCAAAAATCTTCCAGAAGATTTAAATCAATTTAACCATCATAAGATTGAGCAGGCATATCTGAATACCGCCCCTGTAGTCCGAATCAGGAAACAGGATGACGAATACTTTCTGACCTACAAAGGCGGCGGTATGATGGCGCGGGAAGAATATAATCTGTATCTCAATAAAGAAAGTTATGACCATCTTTTGACCAAAGCCGATGGCAACATAATTACAAAAACCAGATTTTTGATTCCCATTCACGATGGGCTTACCGCAGAACTGGATATCTTTGAGGGAAAATTTGCCGGAATGCTTTTAGTTGAAGTGGAATTTAATTCTGTGGAAGAGGCAAACAATTTTACTCCACCGGACTGGTTTGGAGAAGACATTACCAATGACAAAAGATATCACAATAGCTATCTGAGTAAACTGAATTAATAAGGAGAATAAAATGCGTTATAACATAGATCAAAAAATACTTACCGTATTATCACTGCTACTTTTTATATTATATGGTTTTCTGACTTTTTTGAACCTTATATGGACCACATATGTAAGCAGTACCCAAAACGATTACCACGAAAAACCATATTGGACTTTAGATATTTCCATTGTAACATTGATTCTTGTAGCTGCAGTATTTGGCATACTCTTTTTGATTGACAGATATTATGGAATTTCAAAAATTTCCACAAAAAAGCTGCGTTTTATTGCAAGTATTTTTCTTTGTACAGTTGGAATTCTCTGGATTTTTATGTCCAGAACTTATCCGGTACATGACCAGTCAATCGTCTCAAACGCTGCCGGGGAATTTATCAACGGCAACTACGATCAGCTCAACCCGGGTGAATACCTCAGCCGTTTTACACATCAACTGGGAATTGTCTTTATTTTTCAATTAATATATTCTGTTGTGGGAACCGGAAACACTACTTTTATCATGCTGCTAAATGTAATTTTATTATGCGGAACATACAATATTCTTTTCCTTATTTTAAAGAAATTTACCCCGTCTGCCCGGATACACAACCTTTACTGGCTGATTACTTTTTTCAGTTTCGCTCCAATTTTTTATTGTACCTTCGTTTATGGAACTATAATCGGCCTGTTTTTTGCAGTCACGGCACTCTATTTTCTTATAAAATTTACAGAAAATAAAAGAATACCTGATTTCGTAATTTCTTTTTTGTTTTTTGCCATTTCATGTATTGCCAAAAGCAATTATGAAATCTATGTAATTGCTGCCTTTCTTGTATTAATATTCAAAGCAATCCAGCAAAAAAAATTATTTTTTGTACCCTTTGCAATTTTAATTACATTGTCAATGTTTTGTTCATCTTTTATAAATATGTACTATTCTTCTGCAAGTGGAACACAGATTGGAAAAGGTTCGCCGGCCTCCTTATGGGTCGCAATGGGATTACAGGAAGGTCCATGCGGCAACGGTTGGTACAATCAATATAATGTTATAACTTATGGTTCAGTCAACGGTGATTATGATCAAGCAAACGCAGTTGCCAAAGAAGACATTTCCAAATCTCTTTCAAATTTCGGAAAGAAACCTTTATATGCTTCCAAATTCTTTTTTGACAAAACAATATCCCAGTGGAATGACCCAAGTTTCCAGTCATTATGGATGAGCGATTATTGGAACAACCATTCTGATGAGCTTTCATCCACTGCCAACAGTATATACAATGGGGTATTAAATAAAATTTTTATAAAAATAATGGACCTTGTTGCCCTCTTCATCTGGCTTGGAAGTGCAGTTTTCTATTTTATAAAAAGAAAAGAACTTTCCATAGAACAGTTTATTTTGGGAATCATCTTTATGGGTGGATTTATTTTTCACTTTTTCTGGGAAGCAAAGGCTCTATACACAATGCCTTACTTCTTTATTTCCATCATAGCCGGTGTACAGGGTATGGACTTTATGCTCAATAAATTTAACCGATTTATGAATAAGTATACGGTAAAAAACAAAAAATAATTTACCAATAGATAAAAACAAGCAAATGGCAAGTTTCCTTTCCATTTGCTTGTTTTTTTAACACATTAAACATCTCTGCAGCTGCCGCATCTGCATAATTCCCCGTTTCTGCGAAATAATAATCGCCTCCAAAATCGGCTTTAAGTCTGCGCAAATCCCAAACCTCAGCGTTGTTTGTGACATTTCAACCGCTCCCATATGATGCGGAATCATCTCCCACAAAAAATTGCAATCAATTTGGTTGGCTGCACGGGCATTATCCATTCTGCAAAACATATTCTGCATAATCTTATCCATCCGGCACTGATAATTTTCCAGACATACAACGCTATCAGTAACTTCCATACACTTACACAAAATGCTTTCCATATTTGCAATACTCTCTGTCTGCGCTTTTATAATATTCTCAGCAATGGTCTGCAAAGTCTGATTGTCGGTATAGCCTAATATATTTTCTGACATTTCTATTGCTGCTCTGTGGTGGGGTATCATCTGCACCATAAAATTATATGATATACTATCTGACAGCCTGACTTCTGTCATGCCTTGAATCATATGATCCAAAATACAATAATATTTATTTAAATATTCTCTTGTTCTATCATTCAATTCACATTGTCGGTTCATGGCATTCCTCCCTGCTTTATAGTATTCAGTCCGCCATAAAAATTGAATGTTTCCTTAAATTTTATTTGCAGTTTAACAGTTGTCTGATTTTATCTATGTTCCCTGCTGCCAAATCATACCCATATTGATATATTCTCTCTATTTTTTCCAAATCTTTCTCAAAAGAATCTATCTGTACTTCTTCCGCAGGTCTTAAGATGACTGCTCTTCCCTCTTTCTCTAATTGACTGCAGTAATCCAATTCCTCATTATACAACTCATGTCTGGTCAGGAGAGCTTTTTCCAGATTTGGATATTTACGCTTTAATGCCTTTGCTGCCATTACATTACTCCGTGACAATTCTTTCCTGTACCCCTCTGGTCTTGTAAGGACAATCAGCATTTTATCGTGTCCGTCTTCCTCTGCCTTTTTTACCGGAATAGGATCACAAACCCCTCCATCATAATATTTCTCACCATCAATTTCTATCGCCGGGAAAACCAACGGCAGAGCACAGGTAGCTTTCAGCATATTGCACTTTCTGTCCATCTTTTTACCGTCAAGATACTCTGGTTTTCCTGTATTTGCGTTGGTCACTCCAACTTTTACTTTAGCAGGATTTTCGAAATATGCATTCCAGTCAAAGGGAAAAATTTCTGTTGGAATTGTCTCATAGGCAAATTTTAATCCAAAAAGGCTTTTATCTGTGAAAAAGTTTCTAAGCCCCACATATCTTTTGTCATGGCGAAACTTCATTAACACATCCAGATTTCTTTTTCGCTGCTTTGACACATATGAAACTCCGTCCGTAATTCCCGCCGATACTCCTATCACATAAGGAAAATCTATTTCATAATCCAGTAGTGCATCCATCACACCACAGGAAAATATTGGGCGAAAAGTTCCGCCCTCTAAAACTAATGCTCCCATCTTTCAGTCTCCTTAATACTGTCTAAATTATTTCTCATTTTCTTAAAACTCATACATGTAAATTCGTTTATGAATCACTATATTTCAATTATTTGCTGACAGTTATATACCAAACATATCTCTGCAGATTTTCTTTCCCGACTCCGTTTTGAAAATATTATTGCAGGCAGCTAGAATATTGTTTTTCGGCAAATTATCTTCATGCAGATTCACAAGGAAATCCGCCTCGACCAAAATCTGATAATCCAACCCATCAATATTTTGATATGTGTGGTGATGCCCCACAAGATAACATACTCTATCCACAACAAATTGTTCAAAGCCAAGTCTTTCCAGCATCTCGGCCGCAACAGCAGGTCCTTCCTTCTCCTGAAACTTTCCACCGCACTCTCCATACTTTGCTTCACAGACCTTAATTCCAATATCATGGACCACTGCTGCCGTCTCAAGAATGAACAGGGTCTCTTCATTCAGACCCTCCAACTCACCGATTAATTTTGAATAGGAATGTACTTTCGTAAAGTGCTGAATTCTTTTCGGGTCCCCTCTATAATATTTTATCATCTCGTCCATCAGTCTGTTTTTCATTTGACTTTTCCTTTCAT
>JAUUNJ010000114.1 GCA_030844625.1 Roseburia sp.
ACCCACATATCCAGCTTGGAAGGCTGGTGTTCTACCACTGAACTACACCCGCATGCATCGGGGTGACAGGATTCGAACCTGCGACCTCCTGATCCCAAATCAGGCGCTCTAGCCAAGCTGAGCCACACCCCGTATTCATGCGCTTATCTGTTTTGTTTTTTCACAACGCAAGAATCATTATAAAAGAAGGAAGCCATATTGTCAACAACTTTTTTCAAATATTTGAAACTTTTTTTGACAGTACATATCCTGCCCTATTTATCGCTGAACCAAATCAAATTTTCTTTACCCAATCCGGTCTATACATAATGAACGGATATATCCGTTTTACCGTTTTTATCTATGGTCATAAGTGCATAGGTGGGCTTTCTGTTCAACTGACGTGGTCTTGAAACACTACCTGGATTCACAATTGTCATTCCTCCCTGATATGTTATTTCAGGAATATGGGTATGACCATACATAGCTATATTACATCCTCTTTCCTGTGCGGCATAATATAGATTTTCTAATCCCCAGTTAACTCCATAATTATGTCCATGAGTAGCAAATATTTTGTTCTGTTCTAAGGAGAACACCTCCACCAATTCATTCTCCGAACCAAAGTCACAATTTCCGCGGACAATTTTAACCGGACAGTCACATAAACTTCTCAATCGTTCATCCTGTCCAATGATGTCTCCCAAATGGATTACCATATCCAGTCTGTCCTCTTTTTTTAAAACTTTCTCCACATTTTCCATATGCCCATGGGAATCGCTTATAATCAACGCTCTAACCATTCGTATTATAACCTCCTTGAGAGAATCTCTTTCATCTGTTCCAATGCTTTCCCTCTATGGCTTATACTGTTTTTTAGTTCCGGTGCCATTTCTCCTGTTGTCATTTCATATTCCGGCACATACACAATCGGATCATATCCAAAACCATTGGTCCCCTTCTGTTCATATGCTATAAGTCCCTCAATCGTTCCTTTACATGTAATTACCTCCCCATCAGGAAAGGCAGCCGCCATAGCACAAACAAATCTTGCACTTCTCTCTTTTCCCTTGGCACTCTTTAATTTATCTATAATATAATTATTTTTTACATCATATGATGTGTCTTCTCCTAAAAATCTTGCAGAATATATCCCCGGTGCCCCATCCAGATAATCCACTTCCAATCCCGAATCATCTGCCAGAGCAATTTCCCCTGTCATCTCCATAATTGTTTTTGCTTTGATAATGGCATTTTCTTCAAATGTGATTCCATCCTCCACAATGTCCACATTGATTCCTGCGTCTTTCATTGTATAAAGCTCCACATCAAAATCTTCCATCATCATTTTTACTTCTCTTACCTTATTCTGATTCGTTGTTGCAAAAATAATCTTCTTCATGTTAATACCCCTTTATCAATTGTATTTCTATCCTTATTCGTTACTTGTATAAGCCTTCAAACAAATATTACAGTCCTGTTTTTCCGCCGATTGCCAATTATATCCTGCTGAACTGAAATACCCTTCACCATCCGATAAATCTACTTTTCCTGTCATGTCATTTGCATCCATCTCGACCGGAATCAATTTGAATACATTACTTTTTTTGTTGCTGATTTTTACTACTACGGCAAATTTACTGTTTTCTTCGATAATATAATCCTTATCCAGTCTGATTGTATAAAATCCTTTATTATCAATTGTTCCAGATGCTGCCACATGATTCCTTTCATTCAAAGAATTTTTATCTGCAAAATTTTCACATACAAAAATTTCATAATCTAACTCTGTAGTTGTAGAATAAAAACCTACCGCCTGAAGTTTTTCTGTTTTTTCTGCGGTATAAACATTGGCAAAATATGCTGATTTTTTACCTTTGAACCCCATTGTTCCTGTCCATCCGCAAAGATCACTCTGGTAAATATTATCATAATTATCTACACCTTCTATATCTGTATAGCATACGTTATTCGTACCTATACAATCATCTTCATAAGAGATATAAAACACTCCGTCAAAACCAAAACTGCTTCCCCAGCTATTTCTGCAGATAAAAGCCCCATCTTCCTTAATGGTTTCATCATTGAACAATTCTTTAGAATAGTTGTCATCCCATCCTATTATAACAACGTCATGGTTGGGTTTATCATCTCCTTTATAACAATAAGCACACTCAGTGTCATTATAATAGACAGAACTGCTGGCGGAATTATTCATGGACATATACATTGAACTTTCCACACCACCATATTTGAACACCTTTTCCTTAATTTGTTCATAATCCTTAGCAGGAATAATCTCAGCTCCCTGCACATGTTTCACCGGCTGCAATGATAGATCGGTTTTACTGTTATCATAAGGATCATCTTCTTCCAGAACCGGTCCTTTCCATGCCATCAGATAAGCCATGGACATGATATAATCTCCACCGTCCTGAATCTCATCCGACAATTCATTATTATGCACAAGATTATTTTCCGAAAAGTCAAATATTTCCTCTGGCATAAGTGCAGTTTCCAATGCCGTTAATGTGGCAAAAGCCCAACAGGTACCATAATTTCCCTGATCCTTAACTTTCACGTCACGCTGTTCTTCCACATAACTATACTCCTCCGGCAAAAAACTGCCCGCAGATTCATTTTTCATGCTGCCGGTATTCGTATCGCTGTTCCATGTATATTCATAGCCTAAATACTGGCTAAATAAACTTACAGGCAGATAAATGACTCCATCTTTTTTTACGATTTTCTCCTTAAGTTTATAATCATTATCGTTAAATTTAAATTTCTTTTTCCCTATATGCATTACAGCTTTACTGCTGCCTTTTTCTATTACAAGTCTGTTATCTTTATACAGATTTTGTGCACAGTCAAAAGTTTCTGTTATAATATCTGAAGGAATCATCAGTTCCATATTATCACTCATATAAAATCTTCCGTTTCCAAGATGAATTTCATTTCCATCAACCCTTAACTTAATTTCTGACTGATTAATGGATTTTGACATTACCCTGTCCCATTCATTATTTATTTCTACTTCATCTATGCCCTTTTGAAGACTGCGTCCGGAAAATACAGTGATTCCAACAATAATGAATAAAACAAGCATACTCATTGGAATATACATTATCAGTAATCTTCTATTTTTCATTTACTATTTTCCCTTTTCTGGGAGGTTTCGGCCCCATAAACTGATAAAAATATGTCTTTAACATACCATTGTATATTTTACGGTTTTTTGTTGCCTTTATTCCCATATCTTTTTCTGTGTTCTCATATGAAGTTATAATAAAAGCTGACCAGCTATCCAACGCCTTATATCGTTGTCCTATTTCTTCGTAAAGCGGTCTTAATGCCTCTTTTTCTTCCAGCCTTTCGCCGTATGGAGGATTGGTTATGATAAAACCATATTTTTTTGAATGGCTTAATCGGCTAACCGGTCTGGTCTGAAAATGTATCAAATGTTCCACTCCTGCCAGTTGTGCATTCTTCCTGGAAAACTCTACCATCTGGCTGTCAATATCATATCCCTGAATATCTGTTTTGATTTCATCATTTATGCGGTCATTGGCCTCATTTATAGCATCATACCACAATTTTTTATCAATAAAGTTTGTCCAGTCTTCAGCAGTAAACTCCCGGTTCATTCCCGGCGCAATATCCGCTGCAATCATAGCCGCCTCAATGGGAAATGTGCCGCACCCACAAAAGGGATCTACCAGTATCCGCTCTTTATTCCACGGGGTAAGCATAATAAGTGCTGCGGCAAGCGTTTCGGAAATAGGTGCCTTTGCAGTATTTTTCCTGTATCCCCGTTTGTGTAAAGACTCTCCGGATGTATCAAGGGCGATTATTGCCTCATCCTTATAAAAAAATACTCTGATTGGATATTCCGCACCATCTTCCGAAAACCAGTTCGTATTATATTTTTCTTTCAACTTTTCCACAATTGCCTTTTTAACAATTCTTTGAATATCGGAAGGACTGAACAGCTTACTTTTGACTGTACTTGCCTTTTTGACCCAGAATTTTCCATCCTCCGGAATATAGTGTCCCCAATCAAGAGCTTTTACTTCCTCAAAAAGCTGATCATAAGTCGTTGCCCTGACTCTTCCCACCTGAATCATCACTCTCTCCGCTGTTCTCAGAAAAACATTCGCTCTGCATATCGCTGCTTCATCTCCCTGAAAGGTAATTCTACCATCTTCCACTTTTACAATCTCATACCCTAAGTCCTGTATTTCTTTTTTTAATACAGATTCTACTCCAAAATGACATGGAGCAACCAACTGTAATCTATTCATCAATATTTCCTCAATTCTTTATGAAAGACATCTATATAATTATGCCTTATTTTATCCTAACGTAATCTAATGATAATCTTATAAATTTGTAATGTCAACATTTATAATATCTTTATTACTTCTTTTATCACCTTATTCTACCTTGTCCTGAAGCCTCCTACTACCGCCATCACTTTATATCCATAATCCGCCATTTCACTGGCAAAACGAAAACTTAAGCTTCCCCGTCTGCAATAGAAAACCCATATCAAATCCTTTCTGTTAAATTGATTCACCTTACTCATATTTATATTTTCAATATTCACTGCATTCTCAATATGATTCTCATCATACTCTTCTCTGCTTCTTAAATCTACAACCAGATACCCTGGCTGTTGTGCCAGCTCTGCCGCTTTATCTATCGATATTAAATCAAATTTATTCATAACAAAATCCGTTTTTTTATATTATATTCATTATGATTATTGAAGTTCCATCTCCTCCAATACAACATTTTTTTCAAATAAATCCATGCAAGACTTATCATGGCGCAAAAAACGCCTACGGCTTTTGCCGCAGGCTTTTTTGTACAACTAACTCTGGATATTGCACATTTTTAACAGTTTTTTCCTTTCATCACAAAACTATCTGCAATTTGTTGTTGAAGATTTTCCTGTGCTGTCAGAAGTACTGTTCTTTGATGTACTATTTTTTGAAGTACTATTTTTAGATGTGCTGTTCTTTGATGTGCTGCTCTGACTATCAGTTGCATTACTGTAATCAGTAGCTTCATTCTGTGAATTTGAATAATTCTTTGACATAACTACCTCCTAATAAATGTTTGTTTTGTCACAACAGTATTATGTCAAAAATCAAAAAAAATATACGCACTCTAAAAAAATAAAATGTTTTTATTCAAATTATCATTAAAAAAAATTAGTTATGATATAAAATATAAAAAAGGTCTCTGAAAAATTCAAAGACCCTTTCGTGTGCGTGACAGGATTCGAACCCACGACCTTCTGGTCCGTAGCCAGACGCTCTATCCAGCTGAGCTACACGCACAAACAACATCACCTGTAAGCGACGTTACATATTTTACACCAACTCTAATCATATGTCAATTAATTTCTAAATTTTTATGTTATTTATAAAATTCAATTTTTGCAGTATCACTTGTAATAGAAACTATGCGTTGTGTTACAATTGCCTCTGTATTTCTATCAACTGAAGTGGAAGCATTATTTGAGTTACCAAATAAACCAATAATAATATATATCAACCATGCCGCTACAATAATTCCATATTTCAGTGCCGGTTTCATATCTTTCTTGCGTAACAACAAGATAGTTAATGGTAATGGAAATATGCAAATCCAACCAAGTACCCAGAGCCAGGTTTTTCTCTCCTGAGGTTCTTGTATTGTTGATGTATCTGCATACCATGTATTACCACAGTCTTTACAAACCCCGACTGTACGATGAATTACTTTCTTATTATTTTTACCTCTAACTTCTCCAAAATTTTCTCTTTTAAAAGTGATATTTGTAGAACCACACTTGGTACAACCATTTTTATTTAACTGTTCTTGCTCTTTCTGCATCGCCGATGTTATCTGTGTGCCACAGAACTCACAGACCTTGCCCTGTATTTCAGCACCACAACTAGGACACTTCATTGGTACATCCTCCTAACAAAAATTATATAATTTATTATAGCAGGAAATAGTATAAAAATAAAGCTCCAGTGTGTCGCACATACATATCACCTACGACTTCTATGATTCCCTTCCCTGCAAACTTCTTTTCTAACCTTACATTTAGAGCTGGATCTTTTTAAACATCTATATTAATATTTAAATCTACATTGCCACTAATGCCTTTAATCGTGCCCTTATCGGAATATTGCCAAATCTGAACATTAGATATCCCTCCATCACTAAAATTATTCGCATTATACGTCCATTTTGCAAGCCAGATTCCATATTTTGAAATTTTTTTACAATTAACAGATTTTTTCAAAAAATCCAAATAGGAATATACACAGGTATTATACCCCTTACTCTCCAGATAGTCACAATACTTTGTAATAATTTTTGTATTTGACTTTTTATATTTCTTCTTATTTCTATATGCATTTTCAAAATCAAAGGCAACAGGATACTCTGCATCCTTATATTTTTCTAATAAATTAACAGTAAACTTAGCTTCTTTTTTTGCCTCTTTTAAATTATCAGCATAACTATAAAAATAAAATCCTATTTTGATACCATATTTTTTTGCTTGCGTATAATTATAATCCAGCTTGTTATCAACAACACCACCCTTAGAAGTTCCATATCCTAACCGAATCATAGCAAAAGAAATTCCTGCATTTCTAACTTTTTCCCAATCGATTTTTCCATTATGATAGGAAACATCAATTCCCTTGCTTTGATTAGACTTGACCGGAGATGAAATTACACTTTCATAAGCTTTTCCATTTACGACTTCAAAGGCAGAGATTTTATAACTATATTCTTTAGAACTGTCAATGTTATGATCTTCATAAATATTAGAAGCCGCATTAATATTATCCAAAATTTCCCAATGAGCATTGTCGTCACTTCTATATATCTTATAACCGGAAGCAAAACCTTCACTTTTCCATGAAATCAGATTGTAATCAGAAAAACAGGATGCACTTATGTCAGAGACTCCATAAGGTTTTGCCTCCAATGAATCAGATTGTATACTGATTTTACTATATTTCTTCTTTCCTTTTCTCTGTTTAAATGCCCGAATCTTATATGAATACTTTTCTCCGGTCTCAATATCTGTATCTGTATACTTTTCAGAAGTTGTAACATCATATTTCAAATATTTTCCGCCATTGATACTTCGATATATCTCATAGCCACTGACAGAATAAGAATTAGTCCATTTAATCTTATTTCCTGACACTGTAGAATATATTTTAGTTATCTTGATATTCTGTTTTACTGTAGCTGCCGAAACATCCTTAGCAAATCCACTGGCACATAAAAATACGATTCCAAATACAATAATAAAAGCAAATATGTTTTCTCTTGTTTTTTTCACACTAATTCCTCTTCCTGTAAATATAAACTTTAAAAAATATGTTCTTCCATATAAAATAAAGCCTCCCATAAATGAGAAGCTTTACTTAATGCCGGCGACCGGAATCGAACCGGTACTGTGTTGCCACAACAGGATTTTAAGTCCTGCGCGTCTGCCAGTTCCGCCACGCCGGCTTTACCAAATACGATTTGATCGTATTAATGGGACCTACAGGGCTCGAACCTGTGACCCCCTGCTTGTAAGGCAGATGCTC
>JAUUNJ010000115.1 GCA_030844625.1 Roseburia sp.
GTTTATAGATGGAGATATAATCAGGGAGAAGAAAGAAATGAAACGGAAAATAGTATTAAAAAATGATATTATATCAGCACTGAAAGAGATCGGTGTAAAACGGGGACAAACAATTATGGTACATACATCTTTAAGCAGTCTTGGTTTTGTCTGTGGAGGAGCGCAGATTGTCATCGAAGCTTTGGTGGAGTGCGTAGGAGACGAAGGAACTATTATGATGCCGACGCAATCATGGAAGAATTTAGATCCGGAAGCAGGTGTCCACTGGGAGGAACCAAAAGAATGGTGGCAGACGATACGTGAAAACTGGCCGGCATATGATAAAAATATTACTCCTACAAATACAATGGGAGCTGTGGCGGAAATGTTTCGAAGATGGCCGGGGGCATTACGCAGTGATCATCCGGCACGCTCTGTGGCAGCTTATGGAAAACAGGCAAAGTACTTGACGGAAAACCATGATCTGTCTAATATTTTTGGGGACGGTTCACCGATTGGAAAATTGTATGAACTGGATGGATATGTTCTGATGATTGGTGTCGGATATGATAAGAATACATCCCTTCATCTGGCAGATGCCCGGGCAGAATATCCGGGAAAGCATTTGACCAATGAAAGCAGTGCCATGTTAATTGACGGAAAGAGAGTATGGAAATCCTACCAGACATTATATGTGGACGGAGAGGATTTTAATGAAATTGGTGCAGCCTTTGAAAATCGGCATGATGTGTCGAAAACGGGATTGGGAAATGGAGTCATTAAATTTATGAAACAGAGAGAGCTGGTAGATTTTGCTGTAGACTGGATTCAGAAAAACAGACATTAATAGTATAAAGATTTTGAGGAGAGCATGATGGAAGAAATAACAAAAGGACTATTTGAATTACAGGATGAAGGGTACAGAGCTTTTCATGCAAAATTGATGCCTGCAATTAATTTTGACAGGATTATAGGGGTGCGTACCCCCGAACTTCGCAAGTATGCAAAAAAAATAGCAAAGGAGCCTTACGCAAAGGAATTTTTAAATGAGCTGCCACATACCTATTATGAGGAAAATAATCTGCATAGTGCATTGTTAAGCTTATTGTACAAGGATCTTGAAGAACTGCTGGACAAAATTGAAGATTTTCTTCCTTATGTGGATAATTGGGCGACCTGTGATATGATGTCCCCTAAACTGTTTAAAAAGAATCTTTTGCTGGTATATGAACATGTAAAGAGATGGATTAAGTCAGAAGATACATATACCGTTCGCTTTGGAGTTGTAACTTTATTAGCTTTTTTTCTGGATGATGCTTTTGAACCTGAAATGTTAGAATTGGTGGCAGATATAAAATCTGAAGAATACTACGTTAACATGGCAGTTGCATGGTATTTCAGCATTGCATTGGTAAAGCAGTATGATTTTGCAATTATCTATTTTACAGAGCCCAGACTGGAAGCTTGGACACATAACAAAGCTATTCAAAAGGCAGTTGAGAGCAGACGTGTTGATGATGAAACAAAAAACTACCTCAGAAGTTTAAAAATAAAAAAATAGGATTTTTATTCTTCTGTGGATTCCTCAATAAAAGATATTTCATGATCTTCATTGATTTCCAAACCATCAGTTAGCACAATTTTATTTTCATTGGTGATAAATATTGCTTCTGTTTTATCCAGGGAATTGATTAATTCTTTTCCCTTATCAAGTCCCAGAGCAAAGGCACTGGTGCTCAGTGCATCGCCGGCTTCTGAAGTTCCTGATATGATTGTGACGGAGTATAAATTGTTCTCCACAGGAAATCCGGTTTTGGTGTCCAGAATGTGATGATATATTTTTCCGTCTTTTTCAAAATATCTCTCATATATGCCTGAGGTTACAACGGATTTGTCGCTTAAATTTATGGTGGCAGCATAGTCAGATGCGTTTTCGGAAAAAGGTTTTTTAATTCCGATTTTAAAATCGTCACTGGAAGACTTGCCGCCGATTGTAAGAATGTTGCCGCCCAGATCAATTATGGCAGAAGTAACACCTTCGGAAACCATAAAGCTTTTTAATTTATCTGCAACAAATCCTTTGGCAATACCACCCAGGTCAATTTGTGCCTTTTTATCAGATAATGTGACAAATTCTTCATCAACAGAAATAGTATTATAGTCTATATGCTTTAATGCAGAGTTAATATTTTGGTCGGAAGGTATTGTTCCGGTATTGTTTTTTATGTCCCACAATGAAGTAAGAGGTGCAATGGTAATGTCAAAGGCACCGTCTGAAAGTCTGCTGTATTCTAAACTGTCATTGATAATCTGGGCAACAATCTGCTGAACTTCGGTAGGTTGTCCATTGCTGTTATTGATCTTTGAAACATCACTGTCCTCAATAGTTCTGCTGAGTAACGATTCATAATGATTGCATAAACCAAAACACCCATTGATAATGTCTTCTGCATCAGATTCTCCGGAATAACTATATATTGTTATGGTAACCGTCGTATCAAAACAATAGTTTGTAAGAGAAACTTTTGTATCACTTGCCGTTCCACATGCCGTTAGATTCATCATTAAAATAATTATAACTATAAAGCCTGATATTTTTTTCATCTCAATCTCCATTCTGCCGTTAAAAACAGCGGCAAAAATAGCCATGAAAAGTATTTTCACACTATTTTTTCCCTAAGTACACATGTAATTACTATATCATAAAAATTCATTGTTTGTCGAATAAATAGTATTTGTATAAAAAAAATATATATGATATTATTACAAATGGTAAACATTCGTTCTAAAAACATGGATGGAAGAGAACAAAAATGAAGAAATATAAGTTTGACTTTATAATCATAATCAGTTTAATAATACTGGCAGCGTTTAGCTGGCTGGTAATTAATTTTCTGCATGATTCCGTGGGCAATTATGTAGAAGTTCTGGCTGACGGAAAGCTTTTAAACACATATTCACTGGAAGAAGATGGAGAATATGAAATAAAAACAGGGGAGTCAGTGAATATCATACAGATTAAAGACGGACAGGTTTTTATGAAAGAGGCGGATTGTCCGGATAAATTGTGCGTGAAACAGGGAAAAATCAGCAGGGATGGACAGTCAATTATATGTCTTCCCCATAAAATCGTAATAAGGATTACTCTGAATGAGGAGGATAAGGTAGATGCATATGCCAGATAGCAAAAAAATATCAATCACAGCATTATTTACGGCTTTTGCAGTAATCTTAAGTTATATTGAGACACTGATTCCGGCAATTGGAATTCCCGGAGTAAAACTTGGGCTTGCTAATTTTGCAATTGTTCTGGCGTTATATTTTCTTGGTTATAAAGCCGGAATTACCATTAATATTATAAGAATTATCATTATAGGTGCTTTTTTTGGAAATTTGTTCAGTATATATTTCAGTATTGCCGGTGCAGTAATCAGTTATGCTGTTATGGCACTTCTAAAAAAGACAGAAAAAGTCTCTATGATTACTGTTGCGATTGTTGGTGGCGTTTTTCATAATATTGGCCAGATTATAATTGCCTTTTTTGTGGTAGATACATATGGAGTGTTCACATATATTCCGGTACTTATTATATCGGGAATCATTACGGGAAGTATAATAGGAATACTGGCAGATATTATTTATAAGAGGACAAAGCATATATTGAGTAAAATAATATAAAATGAGCTATGGATGCCGGTAAAAACCGGAGAAATGGAGAACAGAATGATCTCATATATATCGGGAGTAATAGATACAGTTGAAAAAGATAAAGTTATTATAGATCATAATGGTATAGGATATGGAATTTTTATGCCTGCAAGTGCATTGGAAATGCTGGGGGCAGGTGAGAGTGTTAAGATTTATACATATTTTAGTGTGCGCGAAGATGCAATGCAGTTATTTGGATTTCTTACAAGAGAGGAGCTTAATTTATTTAAGCTGCTAATAGGTGTGAGCGGCGTGGGACCGAAAGGGGCAATTGCAATTATTTCAGCCTGCCCCGGAGACAGTCTTCATATGGCAATTCTTTCAGGAGATGCAAAGACCATTTCCAAGGCGCAGGGAATCGGAAACAAAACTGCCCAGCGTATTATCATTGAGTTGAAAGATAAACTGGATCTGGAAGAGATGATTGAAATCAATAACAATAAAGAATCGGGAATTCAGACCAATGGAATCCAGTCGGATGCAATAGAAGCGTTGGTAGCGTTGGGATATTCACAGAGCGATGCGTTTAATGCGGTTAAGAAGATTAAAAATTGTGAAAATATGGATGTGGAACAATTATTAAAAATGGCGTTAAAGAATATGATGTAATACCGATTTAAAAGGAATTAAATTATGGCAAAAAGAATTATACAGACGGATGTGACAACTGAAGATGTGGCAATGGAAAAAGGTCTCAGACCGGAAAGTCTGGAACAGTATGTGGGTCAGAGTAAGGTAAAAAACAATCTTAAAATTTTTATAGAGGCGGCGAAATCCAGAAAGGAACCTTTGGATCACGTGCTTTTTTATGGACCTCCGGGATTGGGAAAAACTACATTAGCTACGATTATTGCTAATGAAATGGGGGTTAATATTAAAGTCACTTCGGGTCCGGCAATAGAAAAACCGGGAGAGATGGCAGCAATCCTTAATAATCTGGCAGAAAATGATATTTTGTTTATCGATGAAATACACAGATTGAACAGACAGGTAGAGGAAGTACTTTATCCTGCAATGGAGGATTACTCTATAGATATTATGATTGGAAAAGGTCAGGCAGCCAGATCAATAAGGCTGGATTTACCTAAGTTTACACTGGTTGGAGCAACTACAAGAGCAGGTCTTTTAACGGCACCCTTAAGAGACCGTTTTGGTGTTATTAACAAACTGGAATTTTATTCCACAGGGGAATTAAAACAAATCATAATCAGGTCGGCAGCATTATTAAATGTTGATATTGATGAGAAGGGGGCAATGGAACTGGCGAGACGTTCCAGAGGAACCCCGCGACTGGCAAACAGACTGCTTAAAAGAGTCAGAGACTTTGCACAGGTTAAGTATAATGGTGTGATTGATGAGGATGTGGCAAATACTGCGCTGGATCTTTTAGAAGTAGACAAGCTGGGATTGGACAAAGGGGATAGAAATATTCTTGAAACCATTATTTTAAAGTTTGCAGGAGGTCCTGTAGGGCTTGATACTCTGGCTGCAGCGTTGGGAGAAGACGGAGGAACCCTTGAGGATGTATATGAACCGTACCTGATTCAGAATGGACTGATTCAAAGAACTCCACGGGGAAGAATTGCCACAGAAGCAGCATACAACCATTTGGGAATACCAATGTCTGAATAAATATGATATTATGATGAATTATAAAAGAGTAATGTTTAATTGATTTTTACATTTTATTGTTTTTATGGTAATATATTATTAATTTTACTAACAAGGAGAAAATTATGTCATCAAAGAATTATATTGACGTTGTCATTGATGGGAAAATATACAATATAGGTGGTTTTGAAAGTGAAGCATATTTGCAGAAGGTAGCTTCATATATCAACAATATGATATTAGAGTTTAAACAGAATGAAAGTTACAGAATGCAGAAAATGGACATGCAGCGCATTTTGCTGGAAATTAATATAGCAAATGATTATTTTAAGGCGAAAAAGCAGGCTGACCTGTTGGAGAATGACCTTGAAGTGAAAGAAAAAGAAGTTTACGATTTAAAGCATGAACTAATTATTTCTGATGCAAAAGCGGAAACAGCAGTTAAGGAATTAGAAGAAGCTTTGAAAAAAAATGAGGAACTTGAGAAAAAAATTCTGGAGTTACAGTTAAAGTTAAAAAAATAAAAAATGTTTATAATAGAGCGATCAGGTTGTTGCCTGGTCGTTTGCGCTATGAAATACGAGAATAAGTTTGCCGTTGAAATAGGAGGCTGAATGAAAGTTGAACTTTTGGCTCCCGGAGGGTCCTTTGACAGTGTGATTGCAGCTTATAATGCAGGTGCAGACGCGGTATATACCGGAGGAGAAATGTTTGGTGCCCGTGCAGGTGCAGATAATTTAACGACAGAGCAGTTAATTGAGGCGTTAAATTATGCACATATCCATAACAAAAAATTATATCTTACAATCAATACTCTTTTGAAAGACAGGGAGATTGAAAATCAGCTTTATGATTTTATTGCACCCTTATATGAAAATGGTCTGGATGCGGTAATTGTACAGGATATGGGCGTTTTAAAATATATTCGTGATCATTTTGAAAAACTTAATATTCATGCCAGTACACAAATGACAATTTTTGGCAGCGAAACAGCAGAGGAACTAAAAAAAATGGGAGTTACAAGAATTGTGACTCCGAGAGAACTGTCAATCTGTGAGATTAAAGAGATTCATGAAACTTCATCCATAGAAATAGAAAGTTTTGTGCACGGTGCGTTGTGTTACTGCTATTCGGGGCAATGTTTCCTCAGCAGTTATATCGGAGGCAGAAGCGGCAACCGGGGAAGATGTGCCCAGCCATGTCGAATGGAGTATGATGTTATTTATCATAATCAGATTATGAATCCGGGAAATAACAAGTATGTTTTAAGCCCTAAGGATATATGTACCTTAAAAATTCTTCCTCAGATTATTGAGGCTGGAGTATATTCTCTCAAAATCGAAGGAAGAATGAAAAAATTAGAATATATTGCCGGTGTGACTTCAATCTATAGAAAGTATATAGATCTGTACTTAGAGAATCCCGATAAATATAAGGTAGAGCAGAAGGATATAGAACTGCTTGGTGATTTATTTAACAGAAATGGCTTTCATGAAAGTTATTACAATCAGCACAATGGAAGAAATATGATTTCTCTAAAAAAACCGGATTTCAGAAAGGAAAACAGGGAATTTAACCAATATTTGAAAAATACTTTTTCTGGAAAAATTCTAAAGAAGGATATTGATGTCGAAATAAGCTGTTTGAAAGAGACGCCTTTTGAAATATCCACAGTTGTTGATGGAAACAAAGTGACAGTAAAAGGAGATATACCGGGAGCAGCCATAAATAAACCGATTGAAGAGACCACGATAGAAAAACAAATCAGAAAAACCGGAAACACAGATTTTTCAATAAAAAATGTTAATATCATAATGGATCAGGATTTATTTTTACCGATGGGCGCAATTAATGAGCTGCGAAGACGGTTTTTGGACAAGGTTACAGAGGCGGTTCTGGCAAAATATCACCGCACAGCAGGATTGAAAAAAATGGTGTATCACACTGACATCCAAACACAATGCAGCAAATCAGCACAAAAATCAAAAAAAATGATGATCAGTGTAGATGTTTGGAATTATGGGCAGTTTCAGGAGGCTCTGAAATATGACTTTGTTGAAAGAATTTATCTGGAATGTTCAGGTTTGTGCAAAGAACATATATTAAAAGCCATATCACAGGGAAAATTTGCCGGAAAACATATTTATCTGGCAATGCCATATGTGTTTCGAAAAAAAGATAAGGACTATTTCGATAAAAAGTGTCTGGATTACGTTAAATATACAGAAGGGATATTGATTAGAAATCCGGAGCAGTATTATCACTTGAAAAACTTAAAGGTGGTAAA
>JAUUNJ010000116.1 GCA_030844625.1 Roseburia sp.
TGATGCTGATTATGGCAATGATGCTGTTGTATTTTTATATTACTCGTCAAATTGTTAGAATCAATCCTGTGTTCTTTTTGATGATGGCAGCCTTCTCAGTGCTTTTGACCTATGGACTGCGTTGTGGATATAAGTTTCTGCTCAGACGAAGAAGGGAAAACAACCCGGAACAGAGCTATCATATGATGGTGCTGACCTGTAAAGAGCGTTTAGAGGAGGTTCTTGAAGGGTTAGAAGGTCCTGCCTGTAAAATTTGCGGTATCTGTTTAGCAGATGAAAAAGAGGTTGAGCAGCATCAGGGAATCCCAGTTGTATGCGGAATGGAACACCTGTTAGATTACATCAAGGAAAATGTGGTGGATGGGTTGTTCATTGATTTGCCAGATTCCATACCACTTCCAAATTCAATTCTTTCCACCTGTGCTACTATGGGTGTTTCCACCCATCTGGGTCTTGCCAAGAAGGATTATGCCAATCAGGGAGAAATCGTAGAGAGAATTGGTCAGTATACTGTTTTGACCAGAAGTGTACGCATTGCAACCGTGCGGCAGCTTTTTGTGAAGAGAGCAATCGACATCTGTGCCGGTCTTGCCGGAGTGCTGGTGACCGGAATCTGTTTTCTGTTTGTAGCACCATTGATTTACATAGCAAGCCCGGGTCCTATCTTCTTTTCGCAAACCAGAGTAGGCAAGAACGGCAGATTTTTTAAGATATACAAGTTCCGTTCGATGTACATGGATGCAGAGGAACGGAAAAAAGAGCTGATGAAACAGAACAAAATAGCCGATGGTATGATGTTCAAGATGGATGATGACCCTCGTATTATCAAGGGCATCGGTCATTTTATACGGGATTACAGCATCGACGAGCTTCCGCAGCTGTGGAATGTTTTAAAGGGGGAAATGAGCCTGATTGGCACCAGACCTCCGACAGTGGATGAATACGAAAAGTATAATTACCACCATAAAATCCGACTTGCAATTAAACCGGGTATTACCGGGATGTGGCAGGTCAGCGGCAGAAGCAACATCACCGACTTTGAACAGGTGGTGGAGCTGGACGCAAGCTATATTACCAACTGGAGTTTGGGTCTGGATTTTAAGATTCTTCTGAAAACCATCAAGGTTGTTCTGCAGAAAGATGGAGCATCATAAGCAACATTCAGACGATAATACTGTACTATCATAACAAAAAATTATGAAATTTTAAAGGGATAAATATATAGAAAAGGTGAATGGAGGAAAATAGAGATGGGCAGACACGTAAAACCGGCACTTGTAATCATGGCGGCAGGCATCGGCTCTCGCTATGGAGGCGGAATCAAGCAGTTGGAACCGGTCGGAGCCAACGGAGAGATTATTATGGATTACTCCATCCATGATGCGCTTGCAGCAGGTTTTCGTAAAATTATTTTTGTCATTCGACACGACATCGAACAGGATTTTCGCGAAGTTATCGGAGATCGAATTGAAAAAGAAACTGCTCATCTGGGTGTATCTTTCCACTATGCTTTTCAGGAGTTGGATGATCTGCCTGCCGGTTATTCGCTGCCACAGGGAAGGAGCAAGCCTTGGGGAACCGGACAAGCTGTTTTGTGCTGTAAGGAAATTCTGGATGGACCATTTGCTGTAATCAATGCAGATGATTATTATGGCAAGCAGGCATTCCGCAACCTGTATGATTTTTTGAAAGAAAATGAGTACGGCAGCCAATTCTGTATGGCTGGCTTTGTATTGAAGAATACGCTTAGCGATAACGGAACTGTCACCCGCGGAATCTGTCAAATGGATGATCGGAACAATCTCCAGACGGTACATGAAACTGCTGGAATTGTGAAGATTCCAGGTGGAGCAGTGGCGGGAGAACAGGTATTGGATACCGAATCTCTGGTTTCAATGAATATGTGGGGATTGACAGTAGAGTTTCTGGAAATGCTCGAAGAAGGATTCCACTGTTTTCTGGAAAGCGTGAATGGAAATGAACAAAAAGCAGAATTTCTTCTCCCGATTTTTATTGATGAACTGCTCCAAAAAGGAGAGGGAAAGGTAAAAGTTTTGCCGACCCACGACCAATGGTTTGGTGTTACTTACAAGGAAGATAAGCCGAGTGTAGTATCGGCGTTTCAGAAGTTGATGGAACAAGGGGAATATCAGACACCCCTGTTTGGTGATCTGTAAAGGAGATTGAATGAAGAGAACGCTGTGTTTCCGAACGATTTTTGCTGTTTTGGTGATTGGCATTATGGCAACTGTATTTTTCTTTTCCTCCCAAAGTGGAGGAGAGTCCAACCACCTGAGCCAGGGCGTTTTGGAACACATTTTAGGTTTCTTTCAAATCCATGTAGACCCGATGAAGCTGGATCAGTATAACCTTGTCCTTCGCAAAATTGCCCATTTTTCTCTGTACTTTTTACTGGGTGCAGGGGCAATGGGATTTTTGCTTACCACCCCGCTCAAGAAAAAATATTGCTTTATGCTCTCCATACTGTTTTGTGTGCTCTTTGCAGCTAGCGATGAGTATCATCAGTTCTTATTGGGTACACGTAACGGAAATGCTTTGGATGTTCTGCTGGATTCGGTGGGGGCGCTCACATCAGTTGTTTTACTGAGCAATCGAAGATGGATAAAGAAAAAATAATATTATAAGGAGGATAAAAGTGAAGGAATCTATAAGCAATAATATCAACAACTATATAAGGATAGTAGATAAGACTCAAATCCCGACTTGTAATATTATGGGTGTAAATATAGCAGCAATCAATATGGAATGGTTGCTGAAATATCTGGATAGAAATCTTCATAACTTAAGTGGAGATTATATGTGTGTCTCTAATGTACATACTACTGTGACGGCATACGAGGATGAAGAATATTGTAAAGTACAGAATGGCGGTATTATGGCTATTCCAGATGGTGGACCGTTGTCTACGATTGGTCGTAAGCGAGGATATAAGAGTATGGAAAGAACCACTGGACCGAGCCTGATGGGAGAAATCTTCAAAATCACCGCTGAAAGAGGCTATCGGCACTTCTTTTATGGTAGTAAGCAGGAGACACTTGATCTTCTGAAGCAGAAGTTGAATGAGAACTACCCGGGAATTCAGATTGTAGGAATGTATAGTCCTCCATTTAGACCTCTGACTGATGAAGAAGATAAAACTGTGATTAGAATGATTAATGATGCGAAAGCAGATTTTGTTTGGGTTGGTCTTGGAGCTCCAAAGCAGGAAAACTGGATGGCATCTCATCAGGGAATGGTCAAAGGGTTTATGGTGGGTGTAGGCGCTGGTTTTGATTATTTTGCAGGTAATATCGAGAGAGCACCGGAATGGATGCAGAAACGGAATTTGGAGTGGGTATATAGATTGATTCAGGATCCTAAGAGATTGTTTTATAGATACTTCCACACAAATACAAGTTTTATTTGGAATGCAATGATTAGGGGAAAATAAAAATGAAGATATTGGTGAGTGCGTATGCATGCAGACCAGGAATGGGGTCTGAGCCAGCTGTGGGTTGGAACTGGGTCTTAGAATACTCAAAACTGTGTGAAATTGTCGTTATGACAAACTACACAAATGAGCCGTACATTTTAAATTACTTAAAAGAGCATAAAGGTGAATTGGATTCAGTTCGTTTTATGTTTATTAAGCCAAATGCCAAAGTAGAACTATGGTATAAAGAATGGGAAAGAATGGAACGCCTTTATTATATGATCTGGCAGAGAATAGCTTTAAAAGTAGCAAGAGAAATTGTAGAGAAAGAACATTTTGACTATGTGCAACATGTTACTTATGTAAGCTGTGTTATGCCAACCTATATGTATAAGTTGGGTATCCCATTTATCTATGGTCCGGTATCTGGTGGTGAAGAAATTCCGAAAGTGATTCATTATCCATTTTCAACGAAAGAGAAGATAATTGAATTTGCTAGAACGACCACACAGAAAATTGCGAAATTGTCTGGAAATTTCCATTTCTGCTGTAAAACGGCGAAATACATTGTTGCAGTAACGAATGAGACGAAAAATATGGTTCCTCGTGAGTATCAATCAAAAGTAATCGTGTCTCAAGCAATTGGTCTAAGTGATGATGTAATAATAAAAACTCAGAAAGTACAGAATGAAGGAAAAAAGAAGTTTCTAATTGTAGGTAGAATGCTCTCGTGGAAGGGTTTTAAAATCGGAATAGAGGCTTTTGTAGATGCACTGAATCAAGGAGTAGATGCTCAGTTAACAGTTTTGGGAACCGGTAATGATAATCTGAGAGATGAATTAAAGACTATTTGTGGCCCGTATGCGGATAAACAGATCATATTTGTGGACTCAGTGAAATATACAGAGATGCAGTCATTCTATGATCAGCATGATGTTTTGATCAATTGTAGTTTGCGTGATTCTGGATGCTTAGCTGTGATGGAAGCGATGGGAAGAGGCTTGCCCATAATCTGTATTGATACTGGTGGACCAAGAGTCAATACTGAGTTGGGCGGTGCAGTGAAGATTCCAGTTCGCAGTTATGATCTAGTAAAACAGGATATCACAGCGGCGATAAAAAAATTGACAGAGGAAAATGAATTGCGAAATAGTCTTTCTGAGAAAAGCAGAGAGATCGCAAAAAATGAATTTGAATATGCCGCAAAAATGGAAGATTTTTATAAGAAGTACATAGTTGGGGAATTAAAGTGAAAAAAATAATTTATAAGTTAATGAATACAGCATATCGCTCAGTAAATAAATTATTTATTGAGCCAGGCATTAAAGCAAGTTTTGGTTCATGTGGAAGTAATGTGAAGTTGTCCTATGATATGGATATTAGGGGAAATGAAAATATATTTATGGGCTCAAATATTCAAATTGGACCACACGCACTTTTATGGACGACGAGAGCAAAACTCGTTTTTAAAGACAATATTTTAGTTGGTCCTGGACTAACAGTTATTACAGGAGATCATAGAATAGACATAAAAGGAAGGCGTATTATAGATATAACGAATAATGAAAAACTTCCAGAACATGATGTAGATGTAATAATAGAAGAAGATGTTTGGATAGGTGCAAATGTAACTATTTTAAAAGGAGTAACTATTGGAGAAGGAGCAGTTGTTGCTGCGGGTGCAGTGGTTACCAAGAATCTTGAACCATATGCAATATGCGCAGGAGTACCATGTAAAAAAATCAAAGAGAGATTTACAGAAGAGGGGATAGAAGAACATAAGAGGTTACTAAAGGAGAAGTGCCATGAAGAAGATATGCATGATAGTTCAAGATAAGATGGTAAAAGGTGGAATAGCTGCTGTGATCAGCGGTTACTACGGTTCTAAGCTTGAACAGGATTATGAGATAATTTATGTTGAGTCTTATAAAGATGGGAATAAACTGACAAAGCTATTAAAGGGGATACAAGGATATATCAAATTTGTGAAGGTGCTGTTTATAGACAAGCCGGATTTGATACATATTCATTCATCTTTTGGCCCTTCATTTTATAGGAAATTACCGTTTATTTATATCTCATCATGGATAAAAAAGCCTATTATTAATCATATCCATGGTGCAGATTTTTCTGTGTTTTATGAACAGGCTAGTGTAAAAAAGAAACGACTAATTCAATCGGCTTACGAAAGATGTAGCGTATTAATTGCATTATCTGACGAATGGAAAGACAAATTAAGCCAAATTGTTTCAGAAAATAAAATTGTTGTAATAGAAAATTATAGTATATTACATGAAAATACTTTGGAAGAACGGTGTTTAAGACAAAGTAATCATAAAATTCTTTTTTTGGGAGAATTAGGCAGAAGAAAAGGATGTTATGATATTCCAGATGTTGTGAAACAAGTTGTTGCAGATATTCCTGATGCTAAATTTATTTTAGCAGGTGCTGGCTCTGTACAAGATGAAATTGCTATAAAACAAATGATAAAAGAAAAAAAGGTGGAAAAAAATGTAGAGTTTCCAGGATGGGTTAGAGGAAAAGAAAAAGATAAATTACTTAGAGAGGCAGATGTGTTTTTCCTGCCGTCTTATAATGAAGGAATGCCAATGTCTATTCTGGATGCAATGGGGTATGGATTACCGATTGTTAGTACAAATGTTGGTGGGATATCTAAAATTGTACAAAATGGCAAGAATGGGTATTGCATAGAACCTGGAAATATTATTGAGATGAGTGAAGCAATTAAAACATTGATAGAGAGTAAAAGAATAGAGTCGAGCGTATTAAGCTTTAAAATAGTAAAGAATGGATATTCTCTAGAACAGCACATAAAAAAATTAGAGAAGTGCTATGTTGAGGTTCTAGAATAAGATAAATAAGTGCTTATAAAAAATAAGTGAGGAATAGTAGTGAAAAGTGTAGTGTTAATTTTACCATATTTTGGGAAGCTGCCTGATATTTTTCCGCTATTTTTAAAAACAGCAGAAAAAAATCCCGATATACAATTTTTAATAATTACTGATTCAAAAGAATTAGTGAATTCTTCGAAAAATATTACTATAGTATATCAAACATTTTCTGAATTTAAAAAATTAATAGAAAGTCGATTAGGACAAAAAATTTCACTGGAAAATCCATATAAATTATGTGATTACAAACCGATATATGGGTATGTACTGTATGAACAGATAAAACAATATGAATATTGGGGCTATTGTGACTGCGATTTGATTTGGGGGAATTTGTATCCGTTTATCGAGCCATTAATAGAAAAGAATTATGATAAAGTTTTTGCATCTGGACATTTGACTTTATACCGAAACACACAAGAAAATAACGAACTATTCAGAACCGCAGATAAAGGGATACTCTTTCAGAAAATATCAAAGGACAGCCAGATATATTGGTTTGATGAGGATTATAAAGGAAAAAACAACATACACGATTTATTTTTAAGGAGTGGGAAGAAAGTTTTTTCGGAAGATTTTTCTCTTAATTTTAATATAGATACAGACTCTTTTCGAAGAAAAATATATTCTCCTAAAGAAAGAAAATATATGGATATACCATATAAAAAAGAGCAGTATTATTGGGAAAATGGAAGAATATATCAAGTAAAAAAAGAAAAAAGATCTCTTATAGTAACAGAGTATCCATATATACATTTTCAGTTGAGATATATGCATGGAAGTGCAGGTGTTTTATTAGAAGAAAGATTTAAAATAGTTCCAAATAGATTTTTAAGGTGTGATAAGATACCAAAGACTTTAGATGAGTGGAGATACGAAAGAAAAATTTATTTCGGAGGACAAAGGATTATTCAGTTAAAACGTCGAATAATCAACAAGGTGAAAAGGATATTAAATAAATGTTAATAAGTATTATTGTACCAGCATATAATGCAGAAAAAACTATACAACGATGTCTAGATAGCATTAGTGCGCAAACAGACATAAAAAACATCAAAGAAGTATTAGTTGTAGATGATGGATCAAGAGATTCTACAAGTGAAATTGTAAGAACATTTGCGGAAAAAGATTCACGGTTTAAATTAATAAAAAAGGAAAATGCTGGGGTTTCTAGTGCAAGAAATGAAGGTTTACGGCAAGCTACCGGAGAATATATTGTTTTTTGTGATTCA
>JAUUNJ010000117.1 GCA_030844625.1 Roseburia sp.
GTTTTTCTTTTTCATCTTTATAACTGTTGGTTACAATACAAAAATTTTTCATAGAGTCAGCACCTCTTACTTATCCAAAGTTATATGGGAATCTTCCACTACCTGTTCTGCATCCACAGGATTATCCTGATATGTATCATCTGAATGATTCTGAAGATACAAAAGATACTCTATATTTCCTTCCGGTCCCTTTACCGGAGAAAAATCCAGATTAAGAATTTCAAAACCGATACTTTTTGCATAATCAATCACTTTTTCTATCACCTGAACATGTATCTTCTTATCTCTTACAACACCCTTTTTTCCCACATTTTCTCTTCCTGCTTCAAACTGGGGTTTTATCAGACACACAAGCTGCCCATCAGGTGATAAAAGATTTTTGACCGGAAGTAAAACCTTTGTCAGGGAAATGAACGAAACATCAATAGAGGCAAAGTCTATAACTTCATCAATATCTTCAGGAGTGACATACCGGATATTAGTTCTGTCCATGCATATTACCCGCTCATCCTGAACTAACTTCCACGCCAGTTGTCCATGTCCCACATCCACCGAATATACTTTTACTGCCCCATTTTGCAGCATACAATCCGTAAATCCTCCTGTGGATGCACCAACATCCATGCAGACTTTTTTGTCAATTTCCACGCCAAATGCTTCCATTGCCTTTTCCAGTTTAAGGCCTCCCCGGCTTACATATCTTAAAGTTTTACCTCTGACCTCTATATTAACCTTTTCATCAAAGAAAGTACCTGACTTGTCCTCCCTCTCGTTATCCACAAAAACAATACCACTCATAATAATAGCTTTGGCTTTTTCTCTGGAAGGAGCAAGTCCTCTCTGTACAAGTAAAACATCTAATCTTTCTTTCATTTCGCTAATTCTAATACCTTTTCATAAATATTTCTATAACTTATTCCAATACATTCTCTCAGGGCATCTACGCTTCCCTGCTCTACAAAAACATCATCAATTGCCATAACGCAGACATCGGTTTTTAATTTTTTTTCAGCAATAAATGCTTCAATACTTTCACCGTATCCACCCTTTTTTATGCCCTCCTCGATTACAATGATATGTTCATGTTTCTTTGCTGTTTTAAAAATTATATCATAATCTATGGGTTTCACGAACCTTGCATTAATTAATGTAGGAAAAACGTTCTCCTTTGCAAGCATGTCTACTGCTTTTATGGTTTCCTCCACCATATTTCCCACAGAAATCAGGGCAACCTTTTCTCCCTCTCTGACAATCTCACTTTTTCCGTATGCAAAAACATGGTCTTTTTCCTCTAATCCTGCATATGCCACACCCCTTGCAAATCTGATTGCTACCGGTCCGTCATGATTTTCAGCAAATTTCATGGCTTCGATCAGTTCTCTGATATCTTTTGGGGCAATAATTGTCATATTAGGCATTGCCGCCATAAAAGACATGTCAAAGATCCCCTGATGCGTCTCTCCGTCTTTTCCTACCAGGCCGGCTCTGTCAAAAATAAAGGTAACCGGAAGGTTTTGAAGACATACATCATGTAAAATCTGATCATATGCCCTCTGATAAAAAGAGGAATAAATTGAGACAACAGGTTTTAATCCTGATGCGGCAAGCCCTGCAGCAAATGTAACAGCATGTTCTTCCGCAATTCCCACATCAAAAAAACGATCCGGAAATGCTTTTTGAAATCTTGACAGACCTGTGCCATCAGGCATTGCTGCTGTAATAGCAACAATTTTATCATTGTTTTCTGCCATTCTGACAAGGGTATTTGAAAACACATCCGTATATGTCATGGCACCGGTTCTTTCCATCTCTAAGCCTGTTTCTTTATCAAAAGGATTAATACCATGAAATTTTGACGGATTCTCCTCAGCATACTTATATCCTTTTCCTTTTATGGTCTTTACATGGATTACAATCGGATGATCAATTTTTAATGCATTATCAAATATAGTGATTAATTCATTCAGATTATGTCCGTCAACAGGTCCAATATAAGTAATTCCCAAATCATCAAAAAGTCCCCCGGGAATTATTAAATTTTTCAAATTATCTTTCGTTCTTTTTACTCTTCTTACCAATTTTTTCCCGATTTTAGGAATTTTGCTTAATGAATTTTCCACATCTATCTTGAAATCGTTATAATGTTCTCCCACCCTCAGTTTATTCAGATAGTTGGACATACTTCCCACGTTTTCAGAAATAGACATATTGTTATCATTTAAAACAATCACAAAATTCCTGTTAAGGGAAGCCACATTGTTCAAAGCCTCCAATGCCATTCCACCGGTTAAGGCTCCATCTCCGATAACTG
This sequence comes from Roseburia sp., assembly GCA_030844625.1. Classification (GTDB taxonomy): domain Bacteria; phylum Bacillota; class Clostridia; order Lachnospirales; family Lachnospiraceae; genus Eubacterium_G. The sequence continues at coordinate 2,312 of JAUUNJ010000117.1, forward strand.
CCACAACTTTTCCATCACTGCCATTTAACTGATTGGCGGTTGCCATTCCCAATGCAGCTGAAATGGATGTGGAACTATGTCCTGTATCAAAGCTGTCGCAGTCGCTCTCATGCCTTTTGGGAAATCCACTAAGTCCGCCCCTTTGGCGTAAATGTTCAAATTGATTTTTTCTGCCAGTAAGTATTTTGTGCGTATAGGACTGATGCCCTACATCCCACACAATTTTATCTTTCGGTAAATTCAATACTGTATGAAGGGCCATAGTGAGTTCCACCGCCCCCAGATTAGACGCAAGATGTCCGCCTGTTATGCTTACGGAATCAATCAAAAAATTCCCTTATTTCCTCTGCCAGACAGGGATAATATTTTACCGGAATCTTTTTTATATCATTTGGTTGTTTTATCTGCTCTAATAGTTTACTCATTTATTTCTCTCTGCTCATTAATTTAACAATTAATCTTTTTAAAAATTCATTATTATAATCTAAACATTCCAGCAGGGTGACTGCTTGATGAGAATAACTTTCTACCTGCTTTTTAGATTCTTCTATCCCCATTAATGTAACATAAGTTGACTTATTGTTTTTTTCGTCACTGTGCACAGGCTTTCCAAGCACTTCCATTGTGCTCGTCACATCAAGAATATCATCCTGAATCTGAAACGCAATTCCAACATTATATGCAATCTCTTCTATTATTTTAACTTGGTCTTCTGTTGCTCCTGCAAGCACTGCACCTGCCATCATAGAACCTTCAATCAATGCAGCGGTCTTTAACTTGTGAATAAATTGAATTGTATCAATATCAATTTTTTTCCCTTCATTGAAAACATCTACCGTTTGTCCGCCAATCATACCATATATCCCTGCCTTTGCTGCAATAATTTTCATTGCCTTTGCAGCACTGACAGGATTTTTGCTATTTACAACCCCTTCACTCATAACTTCATAGGCTAAATTCAAAAGTCCGTCACCGGCAAGAATTCCCATGGCTTCTCCGTATACGGCATGGGTGGTCTTTCTTCCGCGCCTGTACATATCATTATCCATTGCGGGCAGATCATCATGAACCAATGAATATGTATGAATCATTTCCATTGCCGCCATAAAAGGATAAGCTTCCAATTCATCACCTTCAAACAATCTCAAAGTTTCAAGAATCAGCATTGGACGAAGTCTTTTTCCTCCAGATCTGAGGCTATAATTCACGGCCTCTATAATAATTTTCTGCAGACCTTCTTCTTTTGGACAAAATTTATATATAATATTCTGAACATATTCCGTTCTTTCTTTCAACTGATTTTCAAAATTATTCATTTTCATTGTCCTCTTCTAATATTTTAATTTTTCTTTCAATTGTATCGATCTGATGATTACAATTCTGAATCAGCTTTAATCCTTTATTATACAATTCGAAAGACTTGTCAAGTGTAACCTGCTCCGACTGCATTTCTTTTAAAATATCTTCTATTTCTGCAAAATTCTCTTCTATTGTGTTATTTGAGTTGGAATTATTTTCCACCATTCATACCTCCTGTAATGTGGATTACCTTTGCATCAATTTTTCCGTCACTGACAATCAAGGTAATGTTTTCATCTTTTTTAACCTGTTTAACAGTATTGAGGGCTTTTCCACTTTCATCTGTCACATATGCGAACCCCTTTGAAATTCTGTTAAGAGGTGATAACCCATTTAGTTTTTCTGCATAAATTTCAAGGCTGTGCCGCCTGTTGTCTAAAATATGGTTAAAACTTTCTGTTAACCTTGTACTTAGATCTGCCGCATATTGTTTTTTACTCGTAAGCTGATTTACCGGACTATATAATTGTATGCCTGACTCCAGTTGTTTTATAATACTGCGGTATTTTTCTGTAATACGGCTAATCTGTGACACAAGCATTTGTTTATAATATGCCTGTTTTGCCATAAAATCATTATAATCAAACACCGCAAGCTCTGCGGCTGCCGAAGGTGTGGGTGCTCTCATATCTGCCACAAAATCTGCAATTGTGGTGTCTGTCTCGTGCCCTACTGCCGAAATAATCGGGGTACTGCATTCAAAAATCGCTTTTGCCACAATTTCTTCATTAAACGCCCAAAGGTCTTCAATGGAGCCTCCGCCTCTGCCCACAATAATCACATCCAAATTCATTCTGTCGAGACATCTGATTCCATTAACAATGTCCCTTGCAGCTTCCGCGCCCTGAACAAGAGAAGGATAAAGATAAAGCTGTACAAAAGGATTTCTTCTGGTGGAAATATTAATAATATCCTGTATCGCCGCCCCTGTCTGTGCTGTGCAGATCCCTATTTTTGTTGCAAAACCCGGAATCTGCTTTTTATACATTGGATCGAACAGCCCCATTTCCTCCAATTCTGTCTTTAACTGCTCAAATCTTTGATACAAAAGTCCTGCACCCTCCAGAATAATTTCACGGGCATACAACTGATATTTTCCATCTCTCTCATAGACACTGATATTTCCCAGAACTACAACCTTTTGACCTTCTTCCATTTTAAATTTAAGGCCGCTTCTATTGCCTGCAAACATAATCGCAGAAATAACACCGGTATTATCCTTTAATGTAAAATAGATATGCCCCGATGTATGATATTTGCAATTGCTGACCTCGCCTTTTACATATATATTGTTTAAGGCAAAGTCCTGACTGAACATGCTTTTTATATAATTGTTAACCTGACCAACTGTATATACAGATGCCATAATGTCTCCTAAAATAATTTTGCTAAAATCCCATTAATAAAAGCCGGCGAATCATCACTGCCATATTTCTTTGCCAGTTCCACTGCCTGATCCACTGCCACTTTTTCAGGTATCTCCTCATCCACTTTCATTTCATAATAGGCAAGCCTTAAAATTGTCAAATCAACTTTTGACATACGCTCCGTAGTCCAGCCGACCGCCACATGATTGATTGCTTCATCAATTTCTTTTATTTTTTTGACAATCCTTTCAACTCTGTTTGAAATATAATCTCTGTCCTCTTGGCTTATATATTCAAGATTGTCCCAAAACAACTCATATTGCCTGACCATGTCCTGTTGATCATGAAATTCATTGCAGTATAATAGTTTAAAGGTATTCTCTCTTAATTTTATTCTGTTCATGTTTCCTCCAAATATATACATGAAAACCCATATTTAAAAAATTATTTTATTTTTATCATATATGTCAAAAAGGGTGTCCTTACAGACACCCCGGTTTTCACCTTGATTAGTTTGTTGCAACACTTGAAATATTAACATTTACATTAACAACTTCCATGCCTGTCATATTTTCAACAGTTGACTTAACCTTATCCTGAACTTTTTTAGAAATTTCAAGAATATTCTCATTCATTCTAAGGACAATTGACAAATCAATCATAACATTATGCTCTGCCACATCTACTCTGACACCCTTTGACAACTTTTTCATTCCAAGTTTTGAGACAAGTTCTGCCGTGATATTACCTGCCATTGCCACAACTCCTTCAACTTCCATGGCAGCCATGGCTGATATGACAGCAAGTACATCATCACTAATCTGAACTTCTCCTAAATTACTATTATCATGTATTTTATAAGTGTTTCTATTTTCATTTCTCTGAGTATCCATTTAAATACCTCCTAACAGACATAATCTTTTGGTAATTATATCATTAAACCCCTTTTTTTACAACTCCAAACCTTTGGCGTTAAAAGATATAAAAACAGGATAGTTAAACTATCCTGTTTTATACTGTCAGTATTATAAATAAAATTGGAAGATCTATTCTATATTTTTCAATGCCTGATCCATTGGAATTTTCTTTATCTTTCTAAACTGCAGCAGTGCAACCACAATATATGCAGCCATTCCCATTGCAAACATTTCTCCATAAATTGTGGGTTTTATATAAAAAGTAAGCCACCCGCTATATTCTTTCATCATCAGCACATAAATCCAATCTATTACTTCCGTTGCTATAACAAAGCTTAAAGCAATCGAGATAATCACAACCCACGTAGTTGCCAACAGATATAATCTGCTGATTTCTCCATTATTATATCCTAATATCTTAACCATTGAAATAGATGTTGTATTCTTTTCTATAATCAGTTTCGTTAAGAGATAAATAAGAAGGGCAAATAAAACTATGGCAAAAACATTTATCATATAAAACATTTTGCCCATAGATACCGTAAGCTGTCTTGATGTTTTTGTCAAATCGTCCTTTGTAATGCAGGTCTGTATATAATTTTCATCGATATCCAGCTTTTTATCTGTAAAATATCCATTATAAAAATTCTTATCCAGATCAAACGTGTCACAGAATGTCTTTTTTGACATAAACATACATAATGCTGCCGGATAGTCTACAAATCCCTTAATTTTAAATTTGTATTTTTTATTTCCATAACATTCTTTCAGTGTGATAGTATCACCAATATCAAATCTGTATTTTTCGGCAAAACCCTCCGAAACATAAAACCCGCCAGAAACATTCCTGTCTAAATATCTGCTGTTATCATCAATACCATAAACGCTTATTTCCTCACCATTAAACTCATTTTCTATTTCCAAATTAGTCACGCAGTATTTTTCGGCAGTTTTCTCTTCCACATCCAAGGGGGTTTTCAGAATATATTGATATTTCGCCAGCATATTATCAATAATGTCATCCTGATATTTTGACAAAAGCGGAGCCATCATCATTCCAAACAAAAGCAATATATTGGCAAATACAATTCCTAGGAACAGTGTAATATAACCTGCCTTATTTTGAAAAATAATCCTTAATCGAAAACGGTTTAGAAACTTGAAATCAGGCAGTCTAACTGCTTTTTTTCGTTTGTTCCTGCTTAAATCATGACGAATGAACTGTAACGGCGACAAAGACAGTTTATTGACTAAGGAAACCACATTGGTCACAAACATAATAATCATAGGAACTACTGTTGTCAAAAGAAAAGCTTCTCCATTCCATATTGTCTCATATGTCGGCAGACTGTAACTTCCATAATACATTGATACCACCATATATTTAAAAACTGTATATCCTAAAATGTTTCCTGTTAATGCTGCCAGCAAAGACACAATCATAGGCATAGCAAGATAATGCTTTAACAGTTCTTTTTTTGTATAACCTGATGCCCGGAGCGTCCCAATGGCAGCCGCTTCCTTAACAATTGTATGATTGATGTTTACTGCAAAAACAAACGCCAATATTACTACAAGAATGTATAAAAGAACTATCATC
>JAUUNJ010000118.1 GCA_030844625.1 Roseburia sp.
CAATACTGGAACAGTATCTGATGGAACCGGAAAAGTTAACAAATGAGGAAGTCGTAGAGATATTAAAATATGCATTTAACACACCTTATGTTAAAGATTTCATCAGAGGGTTTAGATGATAAAAAGTAATAGTTGAAAAGTCCCGGAGGGTACCAAGGGCGCACTTATATACCACAAGCGAGTTGTGGTATCTCCCGGAACAGGTGCCGGACGCGCGCTCTGCGAGGCATACCTCCCTTTGGTCAGAATCCGAGGGCTCCTGGGTTGGAGCGGTAACACCGTCAGAGCTGTATTACATACAGGCAGTCCGTGTTACTGTTTCTCCCATAGATCAAATACCCCATTGCAAGCAACAGGGTATTCGATTCTCGCGGCATTCGCCAAATGTTCATGCAAGCATGGCCACTTGGCTCATTGCTCGCGGAAATAAAAAATAACGAAGGAGGGAGAAACATATGGCGATTTTCCATTTATCCGTAAAGATGATTTCCAGAGGAAAAGGAAAATCTGCCGTTGCAGCCGCTGCTTACAGAAGCGGTGAGAAGATAACCAGCGACTACGATGGCATCACCCACGATTACACAAGGAAACGTGGCGTAATGCTTACGCAGATATTGTTACCTAAGAATGCTCCGGTTTTATTTTATAACCGTTCCATATTGTGGAATGCAGTGGAAAAGATTGAAAAAGCAAAGAACGCACAGCTTGCAAGAGAAGCGGAAGTTTCCATTCCAAAGGAATTGGACTTTGAAGAAGGCTATCATTTAGTAAAGGAGTTCTGCCAGAGGAACTTTGTGGACAAAGGAATGATAGCAGATATCTGTTTTCATGATAAAGGTGATGGAAATCCCCATGCACACATCATGCTTACAGTACGACCGTTTAATGAGGACAGAAGCTGGGGAAGCAAGCAGAAAAAAGAGTACATCTTTGATGAGAACGGAGAAAAAATCTACGACAAAAAGAAACGTTAGTACAAGTGTAAATCCGTTCCGACAACAGACTGGAATGACAGAGGAAATGTAGAAAAGTGGAGAAAGAGCTGGGCAGAATTGTGCAACAGATGTTTTGAAAAATCGGGACACGATGAGAGAATAGACCACCGTTCTTATGAACGGCAGGGACTTGAAATTTTACCGACACAGCATTTGGGAACTGTGGCATCCCAGATGGAGAAAAGAAACATCAAGACCGAAAGGGGAGATGTAAACCGACACATTAGAATCGTTAATAAGATGGTCCAGTTCTACAATGAGGAGATTGCAAAGTTAAAAGAAGAAGCAAAACAACTGGCACAAAGTGTCAAGGATAAAGTAATCAAAGTTGCAAGAAATCTGGAGCAGTTAAGAAAAAATCTTTTATGTACTGTATATGCAGAAAAGGATAATGATAAAAAGATGGAACGGTTCCGAAAACTTGTCCCAAAGGATATGGATGTTATCAAGACAGCATATGGCCTGATCAGAAAACGGAATCGATTGGATGAAGAAAAACGTTCCTATGAAATGGTGGTTAATGCCAGAAAGGAAAAGAAAAGACAGAAGGAGCAGGCAGGAGAATCGTTAAGAGAAGTCCAAATGCAACTTTATCAGATAGACAGACAGTTAAGGGATTTACCACAGTTTTATAAGATGTATTCCATGTATGAAATGGAAGAATGCATCGAGAATGAAGAACGGTATGGAGAAATGATTTCAAGGCTGGAAAAGATGGCAGACAGGATTGAGAGGAATAAGACTATTGCATATCTGGAATATGACATTGCAAAGGATAAGGTTGAGCCGGAGGATGCAGAAAAAGTTGCAGAAGAACGAATTAAAATCAGACTGGAGATGGAGCAACAGGCAAAAGAGGAATTGGCAGATATGTATGGCAGAGAATTTGACGGTTATCTGTTTGAGGAGGCTGTGGAAGAAACAGATGAGTTGTTGGATAGAAAAATGGCTGCAAGGGCAGAGAAAATAGAAATTGATAAAGATATGGATGAAAGAAGAAGGTAATGGCACTAAAGAGAACACAATTAGTAGGGTGAAAAAAGTAGAACAGCAAGTTTATAAAAATGTAAAAAAATGCAGTGAAAAAATATTTGACAAATACATTTATCAGAAAAATTTTTTCTACAGATAAACTACAGATTGCCTTCAAATAAACTCCAAATGTCGCTGATATTCTTTTAACATAACAGAAAGCAATATATTTAGCCTGCAAATTGTATTGGGAAATTTAATACTATTTATAGAGAAAGGTAATAGGTGGAAAAGATGAAGAAAAATATTAAAGGAACAGCAAATATCAAGAAAAGAGTTACAAGTTTAGCGTTGGCAGCGGTTATGTTAGTGGGAACAGCAGTACCAGCTTCCGCAGCAACTGCAAAATTTACATTTACACATTCTGGAAATACTTATGGAATTACAACTAATGCAACAAACTTTCCAGGCTATGTTACAGCATGGGCTAGAGTGACAAATACAAGTACTGGAACATACAAGTTTAGTAGCAACAGAGGCTATAAAGCGGCAAGTGCTACAGCCAAGAAAAGTATTAGTAAAGCTAGTTACGTGAACAGAGCTGGAGGGGCATACTCAAGTTAAATGTTTTGGTATGATTTGTAGGCTTTCTTATAAATATGTGCAATCTGTTAAAAAACTGACTATCTGCTTGAGACTATTAGGGGATAGTAATAATATTGCTACATTTAATAGGAATTCCGACTTAAGGAATTCTTAAATGTAGCAACATTATATTAGTTAGGAGTGATTTCGTGAAAAAAATATCTTATGAATACGTTTTGTATTATCTCCAAATTACGTTTATTGGAATCTTTATTTTATTGCTATGTGCTTATAATCTTGAAGTTGCACAAAAAGGATTTTTAGAAAGAAGTATGTATTCAGAAAATGTAAAAGGAATACAGCTATCCAGTGATTATCTGGTTTCCACGAATGGAGAAGTGGTTGATTTCCAAATTCCAAAAGCTGATTTGGGAAAATACATGCTATATAAGCGTTTATCTGAGGAATATAATGAAATCATAAGAGGTGTATATGGAACGGATGATGTGTTTGGGTATTCTGATTACATATCAGAAGGGCATTTTTTTACAGAGAAAGATTACAGTAATCAGACCGCCACAGCAGTTATCGGACATTCTATGCTAGATAAGGTATACACGGAAAATGGTAAAACATATTTCGGATATAATAATCAGCTTTTTGAAGTCATAGGAACATTTAAGGAGACTGGTACAGATTTAGACTATACCGTATATCTAAATCTTACAAATATTTTAAATAGTGTAGAAAATTATGGACTGTATTATGTAGATGCGAAAAATCTATCTGTTGTGGAGAATGTAATATCTTACTTACACAATGATGCGAAAAATAAATATTCGACTCTTGATGTTGAGTATGAATCTAAAAGTTCCTATGGATTAAGTTCAATGAATAATACATTACTAATTTGTGCGGTATTAGCAGCTTTCTTTAATCTGATTGTTGCAAGTATATTTTTTGTAACGAAAAAACAATATACTGTAGCAATTCAAAAATTATGTGGAATGACATCCAAGGAATTACGACTATTATATGGAAGAAAAATGTTTATGTTAGCAGCAATCGGATTTGTAACCATATATATAGTGATAAGATTTTTTGCTAAATATTTAGGATTTTTCTTTTCTTTAGAGACACTTAGTTGGCAGCATTATTTAGTAACTGCAATTTTGCTTGGTGGTATTGTGTGCGTAGTTACAGGATTTATTATTAGACATGCACAAAAGATTAATATCAGTGATTCATTAAAAGGAAGGTAAAAATAGATTATGTTTCAGATTATTTGGTTGGAAATAAAAGACTTTCTAACAAAAAATATAAAGATATTTTTGTTATCTGCGATTGCATTTGCCTTCTCCTGTATTGCGGTGAATATTGCATTAACAAACTATATGCAGGCAAAACAGGAACAAAATGTAATGGAAGAAAGCTATGGGAAAAAGAGTTACTACAAGATAAATTTGAATGGTGATGAAGAAGTGTTTAGTAATTTTTTTGGAGGTAAAAATGCTGAAAATATAAAAAATGCTTTTGAAGAATTAAAAGAAGAGGACACTTTTGATTACCGATATTCAATAGAAAACGCAATAGAGTTTTTTAATACGGAGGATCCTTCTTATGGAACAAAGGATTTTCCAAAGTATCCGCAGCAATGTGTATACGGTTATGAGGAAGGTCAAGTTGGACAATATGATGATTATTTACCATTAAAAGGAATTTTTGCAGACAGGCTTTTTTCAAAAGAACCGAACGTTCATATAGAGAAAGGTTCCTGGTTTCAGGAAAAAGATTATTTTGTGGAGAGTCTTAAGGACATTAAGTTACCTGTAATATTGGGAAGCGCATATAAAAGTTATTATGCATTAGGAGACACATTAACGAATGCACATATTGCAACGGAAGAAAGTATAACACTTGTAGTTATAGGATTTTTTGAAGAGAATAGTTATTTTTATGATAACAACAATGATAAAATTTTGTTAAACAGATATATGGTGGTTCCATCTGTTGAAACAACATATGACTATATATTGAAGGATGGAAGCTATGATACATTTTTTAAGTATGCTTATGATTCCACAAAGATTATGAATGCCCGTATCGTATGTAATGAAAATGATTCCGATAAGATTTTAAAAAAAGTAAATCAAATTTTTATGAAGAACCATTTGTATGAGTTGAGATTGGTGGATGAAAGTAATGGTGCAAAAAAAGCATTAGAACAGTCGAAAGATTTAGCGACATCATGCATGATAATTAGTCTGTTTATTGTTATTTTTAGTGTGATTGTATATGGCATTCAAATGTACTATAAAATCCAAAGAAATAAAAGAAAATATGGAGTATTTATTGTAGAGGGTATAACAAAAAAACAAATATTTTTGATTATATTAATTGATACTCTTGCAGTTTTTATCTTAGCAGATATTTTATTTGTTGTTTTTTGGTATTTAAATGCCCGAAGAGGTTTTGATGGACTAGGTCTTACCAGTTATACGTTTATTGTGATACCGTTAATGGAGTTTTTAATATTGTGCGTTATGGGAACTTTGGGAGTATCAAAGATAAACAGATTAAATTTAAGTAGTTCATTGCGAGAAAATGAATAAGGAGGAACAATATGGAACTTCTAGAATTGAAAGGAATTTCAAAAAGTTATGGAACAAAAAGAAAAGTGATAGCATTAAAAAAATTTGATTTTTCCTTGGAAAAAGGAGAAATGGTAGCGATAATGGGAAAATCCGGTTCCGGAAAATCGACGGTTCTAAATATTTTATCAGGGATTGATTCGTTAGAGAAAGGAGAGTATTTGTTTCAGGGAGAAAGCATGGAAAAGGTCCGAGGAGATAAAATGACCGTATTTAGGCGGGATCATATCGGATTTGTGTTACAGCATTTTGCATTGATACCGAATTATACGATTTTTGATAATATTGCTTTTCCCTTAAGACTAAAAAAAGAACCTAAACAGGAAATTAAAGATAAAGTAATTAGAATAGCAAAGGAATTAGAAATTGAAAAACATTTGATGAAATATCCGAATGAATTATCAGGGGGTGAGGCTCAAAGAGCGGCGATTGCAAGAGCGGTGATCCATAAACCACAATTAATTCTTGCAGATGAACCGACAGGGGCATTAGATGAAGAAACTGGAATTATGATTATGGATATATTTAAGAAATTGCATAGACAGGGGAATACATTGATTATTGTCACCCATGATCCGAATGTTGCAGCTATGTGTGAGCGTACAGTTCAGATTAGGGATGGTAAAAATATATAAAAAGCAGAAAGGTAGGAGTCTTTATATGAGAAGAAAGAAAGTAGTAATTGCATTATGCTTATCATTATGTTTGGTAGGAATGTGTACAGGATGTTCTAGTGGGAAGAGTAGCGAAACGGACACTACAATACAAATGGAAGAAACAACTAAAAATGTAGAAAATCAGAATCAAAATGAAGAGGATAGTGAAATCATAGAAGATGTAAAAACCTATGAAGTTGATCCAAATGGAAAAGCAGAATTTTCTTTTGATGGTGAGCAGGGGGAAGGGGCAGAACAACAGTCTGTTGATGTGAAATCTAGTGAAAACTAAGGATAACTAAAAACACAATCCGATAGAACTAACATTGTTATAAGGGGTAGAAATGTAATTGTGTAAAATCGGATTGTGTTTGTATAGATGTAATGCTAGAATATACAGAGAAATAATAGTGACGATAAAAAGTGAGGATATGATGAACATTAATATACTTTTAGTAGAGGATGAACATACTCAAAATGATGTGCTTGCAAATTTTCTAAGGCATGAGAAGTATGAAGTGTTTTCAGCGTATAATTTGAAAGAAGCCAAAGAGTTGTTGAACAATAGAATTCATCTCATAATCCTTGATATTATGTTACCTGATGGCAATGGACTTTTGTTTTTGCAGGAAATACGAAGAACAATGTCTGTACCAGTAATAATATTGACGGCATTGGATGATGAATATACGCAGCTTCAAAGTTTTGAATTAAAAGCAGATGAGTATGTGGATAAACCGGTATCTCCAGTTGTAATGACAAAAAGGGTAAAAGCGTTAATTGAAAGAATCTATGGAAACGAAAGTGAAGTCAGAATACATGGCTTTTTGTTCGATTTTCATAGATTTACTGTATTTTCAGAAAAAGGAACAGAAATAAGTTTAACAACAAAAGAAATTAGTATCGTTAAGTTATTGTTTGATAATCATGGCAGAGTAGTAACGAGGGATATTATCTTGGATACTGTATGGGGAGCAGGGTATATTGGAGAGGATAGGCTTATTGATACACATATTAAAAATATTAGGAAGAAATTAAGTAATGACATAATAATTACTGTCAAAGGTGTAGGATATCGGTTAAATCAAGATTAATAGGAAGTGGATAAAATGAAGCGTGGTAAATTGAAAATATTTTGGAAAGTATTTATTATGACAATTAGTATGCTTTGTATTATGATTGTGTTGGCATATTTATTAATATACCTTTTACTACCAAATTACTATAAGGAGTATAAGGCAGAACAATTTCAGACGATAACAGATGAGTTTTCATCACAACTTAGTAAAACTAATGACTTTTCTGAGGAGACAGGGTTATTATCTGACTTTGCACAGAATAATGGGATTGATTTGGAACTAAGAAGTGAATCAGGGGAATTGTTATATGATTTTTATCAGGGAAGCTATATTGTTTCCGACTGGGAGCCTGCGGAAATAACGGAGGAGGGGGCTGGAATTTCTGTGGAGAAGTCAGGAGAGGGCAATAAGACAACTGAAAATATTAGTATTGAGAAAAGATATCAATTGAAAGATGGCACAACGAGGAACTTGAGGGTAATGGTGCCGTTACAACCACTGAATGAGGCAAAGATTGTGATAATCCGTATTTATCCGGTTTCATGCCTTATTTGTGTAATATTTGCTTTGTTGTTTTCATTAATTTTTTCAAGATTA
>JAUUNJ010000119.1 GCA_030844625.1 Roseburia sp.
AGAGGATATTTCAAAAATGCAGCAGGATTTGTTTTTGGAAGACCTTTGATGTATAATACGTGGATAGAACAGCCATACAAGGAGGCGGTTATGTCCATACTTGGAGATTTGGATGTGCCTGTCATCTTTGATGCAGACATAGGACATAAGGGTCCGCAGTTCTCGATAGTAATGGGAGCGATGGCTAAAGTTACAAGTGAAGGCGGAAAAGGGACTTTGGAATATCAAAGAAACTAAGTACAAAAAGGAGTTTTAGGTATGCTTGAATTGAAAGACGTTATGTTTAGCGTTACAGACGACAATGGAAAACTTAAAAATATAATAAACGGTATTAATCTGACAATCGATGAAAGTAAATTTGTGGCAATTACAGGACCGAATGGTTCGGGAAAATCTACGCTTGCAAAATTAATTGTTGGAATTTTTAAACCTACATCGGGACAGATATTGTATAACGGAACAGATATTACAGATTTGTCTATCTCTGACAGGGCAAAGCTGGGGATCAGTTTTGCTTTCCAGCAGCCGGTTCGCTTTAAGGGAATTAAAGTTCTTGATCTTTTGAGAATTGCAGCAGGAAAACAGCTCACAATCAGTGAGGCCTGCGAATATCTTTCAGAGGTAGGTCTGTGTGCCAGAGATTACATTAACAGAGAAGTTGATGGCAGCCTTTCCGGTGGAGAGTTAAAGAGAATAGAGATTGCTACAATCATTGCAAGAGGGACGGAATTGTCAGTATTCGATGAGCCGGAGGCAGGAATTGATTTGTGGAGTTTTAACAGCCTGATCAAGGTTTTTGAAAAGATGCAGAAAAATAACAAGAATTCTATTATTATAATATCTCACCAGGAGAGGATTCTTGATATTGCAGATGAAATTATTTTGCTTACCGATGGTTTGATAGAGGCACACGGAAGCAAGGATGAAATCATGCCGATGGTTCTTGGAACAAATAATGGAACCTGTGCCAAATTACAGTCATAAGGAGGAAGTCATGGACAGAATACAGATGGAATTATTTGAACAGCTTACAGGACTTCATGAAATTCCTGCAGGGGCTTATAATATAAGAGCAAACAGTCAGAAGGACAGCAGAAATACAACGGAAAATATTGATATTGTAACGAAAGATGATAAAGACGGTATTGATATTTACATTAAGCCGGGTACAAAAAATGAGAGTGTGCACATTCCGGTTGTAATCAGTAAGACCGGTCTGGAGGAATGTGTTTACAATGATTTTTATATCGGTGAGGGTGCAGATGTGCTGATTGTGGCAGGGTGCGGAATTCATAATGGTGGTGATAAGCGTTCCCGCCATGATGGAATTCATACATTCTATATTGGGAAAAATGCCAGAGTCAAATATGTGGAAAAGCATTACGGAAAAGGTGATGGAAACGGTGAGAATGTAATGAATCCTACAACTGTTGTGAATATCGAAGAGGGCGGTTACATGGAAATGGAAACTGTTCAGATTAAAGGAATTGATTCTACAGACAGAGTTACAACAGCAAAACTGGATAAGGATGCAAAAATTGTAATTACAGAAAGGCTGATGACCCATGGTAAGCAGGAGGCAACTACCAGATTTAAGGTTGATATGGATGGAGAAGGTTCCAGTGCCAATGTTATTTCCCGCTCCGTAGCAAAGAATGATTCAAAACAGACTTTTTATTCTGTAATCAATGGCAATGCAAAATGCAGTGGACATTCAGAGTGTGACGCTATTATTATGGATAATGCAAAAATCAGTGCAATTCCTGAAATCACCGCAAATGATCTGGAGGCATCATTAATTCACGAAGCTGCTATTGGAAAGATTGCCGGAGAGCAGTTAATTAAATTACAGACTCTCGGTCTGACGGAGGAAGAGGCAGAAGAGCAGATTGTGAATGGATTTTTAAAATAATTTATGAAAATATGTGGGAGAAATACATTTGTGTTTCTCCCATTTTGTAATATAATGGTATTAGTTTTATCGAAGGAAACAAAAGAAATGGGAAGAAGAGTAATATTAGGAAGTACAGGAATTAATGTAAACAAAAATGGATTCGGTGCCCTTCCGGTTCAGCGTGTGGGAATGGATGAGGCATGTAAAATTTTAAGAAAAGCTTATGACAATGGAATTGATTATTTTGATACTGCCCGATTTTATTCTGACAGTGAGAAAAAGATCGGAGAAGCTTTGTCTGATGTGCGGAATCAAATATATATTGCCACAAAAACTATGTCAACGGATGTGGAGGAGATGAAGCGTCAGTTAGATACCAGTCTTACCGACATGAAAACAGATTACATAGATGTGTATCAGTTCCACAACCCTTCTTTTTGTCCGAAACCGGACGACGGAACAGGTCTCTATGAATATATGCTAAGTCTCAAGGAACAGGGAATTGTGAAACATATTGGATTTACCAATCATAGGATTCAAGTGGCAGAGGAGGCTGTAGAGTCAGGACTGTATGAGACATTACAGTTTCCATTTAACTGTCTGTCCAATGAGCGTGAACTGAAACTTGCCCAGACCTGCAAGGAGCGAAATGTAGGCTTTATCGCAATGAAAGCATTGTCAGGCGGGCTGATTACCAATTCTGCAGCTGCTTATGCATGGCAGTTGCAGTATGATAATGTACTTCCTATCTGGGGAATCCAGAGAGAAAGGGAACTGGACCAGTTCTTAAGTTATCAGGAGAATGAGCCGTCGATGGATGATCCGGTAATTAAATCGGTGATTGAGAAGGATGTTTCAGAACTGGCAGGCGAATTTTGCAGAGGATGCGGATACTGTATGCCCTGTCCTGTGGGAATCGAGATTAATAACTGTGCAAGACGTTCACTGCTCCTGAGAAGAGCACCGATAGATGATCAGCTTGGCGGCCAGGTAGAAAAGCAGATGAAAAATATTGAAAATTGTATTCACTGTAATCAGTGTAAGTCCAAGTGTCCGTATGGACTGGATACACCAAGATTGTTGGAAGAAAACTATAAGGATTATTTTCATGTATTGGAGAATGGATTTTAATGAAAAGTATAAATCCCCGGAATATGAAAACTTAGTAAATTTTCATCCAAGTTATTGTAACCATGCATATCACGGTGCAATATAAATGTCAAGGGAAGTATTAAATTAGTTTATAGCAACATAAACTTATAAAAACGGTGTTGGGCTGTGACTGTGGAACAGTTCAACGGTAGAATTTCAATATGAATGAAAAAATTGAAAATGTATTAAATCTGGCGCTGGATGCAACGCCGGAAGAATTAAATAGATCCCAGGAGTTGTCGGTTGGCTTTGATGCGGCTACGGATTCCTGGGATTTAATTGTGCGTTACATAGGAACCCTTGATAATGTGCGCAGCATACCGGGAGTAACAATAAGAGAACTGTCAAATGGGTATGCCATATTAAACGTTCCGGCAAATCAGGTGGATAATATTGCTGCTTTGGATGAAATTATTTTTGTGGAGAAACCCAAAAGACTAGAATATGCAATATTGAATGCCAAAAGGGAATCCTGCATTAATCAGGTACAGCAGGCGGGATTTCCGGGAGATGGCACTGGACTATTTGGTGAAGGTGTTATTGTTGGAATTGCAGACAGCGGAATTGATTACACTAATATGGTATTCCGGAATCAGGATGGAACAACAAGAATATTAAAACTTTGGGATCAGGTGACAGGAAGAATTTATGATGAGGAACAGATTAATCAGGCGCTGCAATCTGATAATCCATACACAATCGTAGATTCCAGAGACCCTACAGGACACGGAACTCATGTAGCAGGCATTGCAGCAGGAAATTTTGCAGACAATAAAAATGACAATCTGGGAATTGCTACAAAAAGCAGAATTATTTTTGTAAAAATGGCAACTGCATCAGAAAATTCTTTTCCACGAACCACACAGTTGATGGAAGCGGTGGATTTTATGGTAAAGCAGGCAAATGAATATAATATGCCCCTGTCTATGAATTTAAGTTTTGGAAATACTTACGGTTCCCATGATGGAACATCTCTGATCTCTACATATCTTGATTCTGTGATAGATGGAAATCGAATCTCCATTCAGATTGGTTCGGGAAATGAGGGAGACAGTGCAGGGCATGCAGGAGGATTTGTGAATCCAGAGAATGATACGGAGATTGAACTTCAGGTTTCCAGATTTCAAAGGTCTTTTAGCGTGCAGTTGTGGAAAGACTATGTGGATAGTTTTGGTGTAGAAATTGTGGCACCGTCTGGAGAGCGAGCACCAATCATCCGCGAGAAAAGCACCATTAACCGTTATCGGCTGAACGATACAGAATTGTTTCTTTTATATGGAACACCGAAACCGTTCAGCAGATTTCAGGAAATATATATGGATTTTATACCGGTGAACCAATATATTGACGAGGGAATATGGACCATAAGAATTGTACCGGAAAGAATTGTGGTGGGACGATATGATTTTTGGCTTCCAAACAGCCAGTCATTAAATGAAAATACAAGATTTTTAACACCGGACCCATTGACAACTCTAACGATTCCCGGAGCAACCCTGAAAGCTGTGACAGTGGGAGCATATGACAGTGCTACAGGAAAGATGGCGACTTTCTCCGGTCGCGGGTTTCTGAGAGAAAATAATCAGGTAAAGCCTGATTTTGTGGCTCCGGGGGTCAATATAAGCTCTGCGGCACCGGGAGGGGGAATGTCAGTACAGAGCGGAACTTCCATGGCAACTCCATTTGTGACCGGAAGCGTGGCGTTGATGATGGAGTGGGGAATTATCAGAGGGCACGATCCTTTTTTGTATGGGGAAAAAGTGAAGGCATATTTGATTAAAGGAGCAAGGCATTTGCAGGAGCTCAGTGAGTGGCCGAATCCTCAGGCGGGATGGGGAGCACTGTGCCTGAGGGACAGTCTGCCGGAGTGAGAAGAATATATTTTTCGGATTTGTTAAAAATTATTAAAATATAAAATTAAACATTTATTATTGCACATATAAAAAATATGGTATAAAATATTTTACAACATATTTAGACAAAAAGTAAAAATGTGTTGATGGGGGCTAAAATTATAGTGAGGATATTTGGATGAATAAATATTAATTAAATCATAATTATATTAATCTTTAGACGGCAAGACATATCTGAATTCGAAAAAAGTTTCCATGAGTTCGGAGTGGATTGTCGTTTTTTATAGGAGTTAGTAATGATTTTAGAAATATAAAAATTGTTTGAAACTAGGTTTCTGTTAGTTTAATCCATAATTAAATAGGATTTTGAATCCCAAAAGTATACAAGGATATTAAACTAATTAACATTTTACAAAGCAATAGATAAAGGTAAAGGAGTACTATAATGCAAACGCATCAAGAATTTGATTTATTTATTTCTCATAAAAGTGAAGACAGGGAATTGGCAGACAGAGTACATAATATTGTAAAAGAGATACATCCGGATTGGAATATTTTTCTGGATTCTAAAGGAACATTAGAACAAGGAAGTGGCGATTTTTCTAAAGAGATTATAGACGCCATTTTTAATAGTGTATATATGATTTTTGTTTCATCTAAAACGGATTATTTATTACCGGGGGGCTGGGTATATGGAGAAATTAATTTATTTTTTCAAGCTCAAAATCAAAAAAAAGATGTGGGATTTAATAAAGATTGGTTTGGTTTAGTTGTTGATGGTGTTTTAGATAATCGATTAACTAATTTAGTAACTATGAAAGAAATAATTACGATAGAATCCATTAATGATATAACAAAAGAGAGAATCATGTATCTGTTAGACCATGGTTACCATAATGATCCCAGATATATAAATGATAAAAGAATAGTTGTTAACAGGAATATATTGATGGAAAAAAGTATAAATTTCGCTAAAAAGAAAAAAGAGGACAATTCTCTTTTTGATGAAAACGTTATAGATGATGAACTCTTACCTAAATTAACTGACAAAGTTGGAGAAAAATATGACTTTCAAAAACTGGTTCAGTCCATTTCCAGAAAGAATCTAGTCATAATAGGTGAAGAAGGGGGAGCTGGAAAGACTACTCTTATGACAAAAGTCTATTTCCATTTTTTAAAAAACAAGAAATTTGTGCCAATATATGTAGATATGAGGACGCTGGTCGGAAAAGACTATTTGATAGAAAGATATGTTAGTATGGCTTTATTCGAAAGAACGCAAGCTATGTCTAATGAAGGAACAGATGTGTATACACAAATCCTTGAAAATGAATTTGCTTGTAATAATAAATATCCTACATATTTGTTTATTTTAGATGGATATAATGAAATTCCAATAAAAAATAGAAAAATTTTTTTGAGGGAATTAGAGAAATGGCTGCGATGGAAAAATGTTCGGATTATTATTTCAGGTAGATTGTTTGATGAAGATTATGTAAATAATAATTTGTTTTATTTGTATTTAGAAAAATTATCTAAGCAGAAAATTGAGAATTATATTGAAAATAAGGGATTAGATTTGAATGGAATTTCTTTAAATAACACTTTAATAGATATTATATCTATACCTATGTATTTGGATATGTATGTAAATACCTATGATACAACAGAAATTAATACGAAAGGTGATTTATTGTCTCAATTTATTAAGCGACAAAATAGTATTGATGCTTCAAATAGTGAAGAGGCAAGTAGAAATAATTTTTGTTTAACTTATATATTACCTGCTATTGCATATATTATGACTTCACATAACGAATTTGAGGGAGGATATTTATCCAATAAAGAACTGAATAATATATTGGATGATGTACTGAGTGAAACAGGAGATTCAATATACCTGGGAAGAAATAATTCATTATTAAGCCAAAGATATATTGATTTTTTTCAGGAAAATGATTATATCGATATTGCGTATCAGTTTGTAAGCGAAAATGTAATAACTAGAAGAAAAAGAAATAATGATATTCTTAAATATTTTGAATTAAATTGTGGATTGTTAAGAAAAACCATACAGAATAAATATGAATTTGTCCACCAGAATTACTGCGACTTTTTATGTGCCAGTTATATCGCAAATGAAATGTGCATGTCATTGGATGACGGAATAACGGATAATTCTATTTCAAAGATTCTATTTGATAATAAAGTGATAGAATTTATTTCAGACATATTAAAAGAATGGAAAGAGCGTCCGTACCTTGATTTGGAACAAGAAAGTTGGAGCTATGAGTGTAATATACATTCTATCTCATATAGAATTTTAGATATGATTAGAAATGAAAAGAATAATTATGATTGTGTTGCCCCGGCTAATATAATTAATATATTAGCATATGCTAGAAAACACGATCTTTCGAACTGTGATTTTTCTAATTTAAATCTTACAAAGACAAAGCTAAATAAATGTATATTTTATAGAAACGCAAAAGATAAAATATATTATAGTACGTTTGAAAATTCAGTGATAAATAAACAGAATTTAATTAGTTATGGAAATTATAATACTCTGCAGGCATCTTGTTTTCTTAACAATGAATTAGCTGTATATGATAGGGCAGGAATGATT
>JAUUNJ010000120.1 GCA_030844625.1 Roseburia sp.
GCAGTTGCCTATCATTAATTGCAATGTCAAAAGCAATTCCCCACTGATGCTGACTGGCATAGTCGCAGCCTCTGGCATTGGTAACCCTGTTCCCCGGAGCCGTTCTTCCCTTTGCATATAATTTATCCTGATATTCCTTACTTCTGAATCCTTCTGTAATAATTAAGTAGATGCCTTGCTTTGCACATCTCTTCAAAAGAAGTGTCAGTTTATAATTCAGCCAGGGATGTAACAATTTTCTGTCGACTCTGATGTCATGCTCTTTTTTCATTTCTGATTCCTCCTTACAATAGTCATATTTCTCCAACTCTTAATATTCTGTCAACCGGTTCTCCTATAGTCTGCTCTCATATTTACCTTTACGGCTTCTGTTTCTCATTCTCTTTATGGTGTCTGTAGGTAGGATACCTTCTTCTTTTTCAGCTTCTATAAAACATTCCTGTATCAATGGTTCTCTTGAAAGATTTATAAAGTCTTTTCCACTTCTGTCTACGGGAAAGTTTTCATACATTTTTTCTTCTACCTGCTGTAATACTTTCCCCATATTTCCTTCCTGACCATTTATGACCTGCTCCCCACGCACTGTCTCTGTTTGCTTTTGCAGTTTTTCGCAATGAAGTTCCATATCTTTTCTTTTCCGCTGCACATCCTTGATCTCTGACATTACTTTATCGTAGAACAGTCTCGCCTCATCATACTGTGCAATCACCTCTTTTGTCTGTGCCAATTCTTCATCTCTGTAAACCCCCATTTTTTCACGGTATGCAACACTTCTTTTCAATCCTCCCATGGAACTTGCCAATTGTGATACATCGCCCGCCTGTGCACCTGTATCCAGAACATTTTCCACACTGTCCAAAGCCTCTGCCAGTGACACATTCATTTCCTCAAACTCTGCCATTGGTGCATTAAACTCCTGCACATAAGTATTCTGCATGGATTTCATTAATGAAACACAAGAATTAAGGTTTGTTCTTGCTCCCTCTAATCTTTTACAATGCTGCTCTATTGTATAATTTTCATGCTGATATCTCTGCCAGTTACTCTTAAATGCCCCTTTCTCTATATTATCCAGATCATTCTGCATCCCCTTATTGATGTGACCAGACAACTCATCTGTCGGACTATTCTGCATATTTTTCATTCCTATGGTTTTACTTAAGCGATAAGTTTTCCCCAATGCCACAAATTCAATTTCCGCCTGAAAGTTTTTCTCACCGGCATTTGCTTTGGCTGCCAGTTTAATATAATTAATATAAAACAGGGACATTGCACCTTTTATTACTGCATTCACTGCTTTCATGACGCCCTCTCCTATTTTACCGGAGAGTTCCACTACTTTTTTTGCCACCTGTAAAGCTGCCGTTGCCACACCGATTGCTGCATAAATCCCTGCCTTTGCCACTTCATAGGCTCCAATTTCAATTCCCTTTGCAATAGCCACAAATGCCTTCTTCCACCACTTTGCTTTTTTTATGGCATTCTTACAATCTTGGATTTTTCGGTTAAAATTATTGATTTGTCCATATAATTCATTGACATGTGCCTGTGCTCTGTCTATTTCTTTTTTTGCATTATCAATTTTGGCTCTAAGTTTTTTTATTGCCCCCTCTATCTTTTCTGTTACTTTATTAAGTTTTTCTGTCAGTTTTGAAGTGTCTATTACAAGACAGAATTCAAATCCTCCTGTAGAAAAATTCTTATAGTTTACACTTATATGGAGGCTTATCTGCAGAATTGCCAGCCATACAAATCTTAAATCAATAGAGATGAGCCCTTTGCAGAAAATCACTCTTGCATCTACACTAAATAATCCCAGTAATGAGACACTGCCATCAAGATAAAAGAAAACATCTTTTTTATTTGCAGAAAGAAAAAATACAGCACCACTCTGGTTTGGATTTATAAACTGTGCCATTACACTGTTAGGTTTCAACGGGAGTGCATTATTTTCATTCTTGCTAAAAGTGGATGCCCCGATTTTTAAAAACTTCAAATCAATAGACGGTATTTTTGCATAGGCAAGAATTCCCTCTTCTTCTCTCAGGGAAAAAAGCACCTCAAATTGCTTGTTAAATATGGAAATCACACCACAGACAAATATTCCCCGCTCCACATTATAATTTCCGAAAGTCATCTCTATGGTGGAATAATAAAACTGTGCCGTCAGTTTCATTCTGTAATCTTTCCCTATGTAATAATGTCGCATTCTTTTTAAATCTGTTACATCTACCCCTTCACCAAAGGGTGTGATTTGTGTCTGTTCCAAATCCAGTTTCAGAGAATCATTGTTCATCTTTTGATTAAACTGATCCACAATTGCAGGCAGATTCTTCTCCTTCACACTGTCCTCAGAAATTATCATATCCTGAAACGGTAATCCCATGATTTTAATAAAATCCAATACCTCTGTTCCCGGTATATGTTTTCCCAACAGATTATCCAAAAGAATTGGTATGGAAAGATCGCTTACCGCTGCGGATAAAAGTCTTGGAACAACGCTTCCTGCCTTAACACTGAGAATCAGTGCTCCAAAAAGTTGAATGTTTCGTATATAAAGATTGGTATACATACCGAACATCAATTCTGTTGACATCCGAATCATCAGGCAGGTATCCCCTATGGAAAACGGACCAAAAAGGGAAACCGGTTTTTCCACATGTGCCAGAGCTTCAATAGCAAAGGCGTCTGTGCCAATTCCACAATCAACCATAAATGTAACTTCTTTTATAAATGAAAATATAAAAGACCCTTTTAATCGAAAGGATGATTTTTTTCCAAGTTCCATCAACAGGTATAAATTTTTACTCTCCAAAAAAGAAGTCTTAAATTCCGGAATTGTAATCATGCATAAAAAATCTTTTTTCCCCACTCCAAGAAACAATTCTGTTTCCTTCAATCCAAATAAGGTCTTTACGGCTTTTTTAAATACACTGTCACCATCCATGGAAATATGGGCATAAGTTAATAACCCACAATTTTGTATTTCTTTGGGAACGTTACTATCAAACTTTCGTCCTGTGTTTAGTTTTGGAAGAAGCCATTTTTCTCCTGTCTGTGCCAAAAATACAAATTCATCAATTCCCCAAAAGTCTGCTACTTTTTTCAATGCTTCTACCAGTTTTGAAGTTTTGTCACCGGCATTTTCACACTTTTCCAGTTTGAAAGCAAATAAAATCGCCTTGCTTTCTTCACATACAGCCACTTTAAAATATAGATTCTGATCCTGTATTCCCAATATCAACAATTTATTTTGATAGGTCACTGTCAGCTCTTTAGGGAATTTTTCAGGAAGCAGGTCATTTATATAGTTTTGATAACTTCCAGACATTCCTGCATCTACTACAGATAAGGATTCAGATAATTTCTTTTCCCCCCACTGCAATGTACCGCAAAACATAATATCGTTATTGTGTTTTCCTAACAGTAACTTTGCCGGGCATTCAAAAATCCTTCCCTCAACTGCAACGCTACTTGAAATTTTATTCATTTCCATACAAATACCTGCTTCCTGATTTATCTGCTATTTACCTGATGATTCATTCTGTTCGATTCCGATATACTCACCGATTGTAACCAATGCCATCTTGTCAATGACTTTCTTTCTGTTTGTGTTCCAGACAGAAAAAGAAATATTGTCCACGGATACAAGCTCCCTAATGGCTGCCGGAATTACATCCTTAGAAATAATCTGAATCTGAAATGCATATTCCAACACAGATGTTTCTTTTGTTTTTTCTATGTAGAGATATGCCATCTGAAGTTTTACCATAAGTTTATTCAGTTCAAACTTATTCTGGTCTGTGCCTTTATTTTCTGACAAACTGGATAATCCCTCATTTAAATCAGCTTCCATTCCGGTTGTATCTGCATTTTCATTTACTTTATTTACCATTTTTTTGATGTCCTCAATGACTTCACCAATGGAAACTCCATTATCTGCCATCTGCTCAGACGGCATCAGCAAAATGGCATATCCATCCTCTCCTCTCTTTTCATAAGCCGCATGAAGCTGTGTTCCTATCAGGGAAAAATCAATCCCCACCAATGCATTCAAATCACTCATTTTTCTACCTCCTAATTCTTTGTTGTATTTGATTGCCTTCCGTGTGAAATTCTTTATCACACTATGTTACATTCACATAATACAATATTGTGTTAACTGCATTTTCTCTTAAAATCAGATATTCGGAGGTATTTCATACTTATTTTTTTATTAATCTTATCTACTTGCAATTTTCTCCTTTCCTGTTTTACGATTTCACAAATTTTTACTTGACATAGTAAGCATAATATTGTATTGTGTTAACCTTTTATATCCAGTTTTTCTATTCTTTTCCGCTTTTCTTCAATGGATTCTGTTAAATAGATTCTTGTAGTCTCCAAATTAGAATGTCCCAGCAGATCTGCCAGTTCAAAAATATTAGAATAATGTTTCATATAAGACACAGCAAAAAAATGTCTAAAACTGTGTGGATACACCTTTTCTCTATCAATCCCCACCTTGTCTGCCATGTATTTTAATTGTTTCCATACAGCCACCCTGGTAATTGCATTTCCCTTGCTTCCCCTGAAAATAACTCCTTCAGAAATATTCTCCATATAACAAAAGTTCTCTAATATTGAAATTAAACTTTCAGGCAGATATATTTCCCTGATTTTTCCCTTATTATTTACCTGGGCATACCCTTTGTCCAATACAGAAACTGTAATGTATTGCAGTTCACTGATTCTTATCCCCGTCAAAGCTAAAGTTTTCATAATGGCGTAATATTTTTTTCTTCCGGTTTTTCTTGCATAGGTTAGTAACGCTCTATATTCTTTTTCGGTAATAATATTTTCGATACTCTGTCTGCACTGGCATTTTTTCATTTTTACAGTACATTGTTCCTTCTTACAATACTTTAGGAATCTGTTTACCGATATTATATTTAAATTAATTGTATTCACCTTATACCCTTCCTCAAATAAAAGATCACGATAATCCAACACCTGTTTTTTTGTAATTCTTTGCCTTTCTATATATCTAACAAACTTTGTTGCATAAAGCTTATAAGTTTGTATCGTAGATGGCGCCAACTCCTGTTCCTCCAAATATTTTTCGTAGTTTTTTAGTTTTTGTTTCATAAAAAGTCCCCCTTTCCTTTTGTAAAAAATTAATTATGCATATATTTTACAAAAAAAGTGCAATAGTACCAATGTCATCTAAAATGACGTTGGTACTATTGCACTTTTTATATTTTTCTTTAATAATTAAATTTCCACCATTCCTGTCATTATATTTTTATTCTTATGATTTTGCTTTACGCCTTATCCATGCAAAACATATTACAAAAAAGATAATTCCGCATACCGTGGTAATCGGCGTTGCAAGTCCTACCAGCACCAAAGATGCATTTGGAAGCCTTGACATAAAGATGGAAACCGGAATACGAATACAGAAAGCCGAAGCAATTCCCTGTACCATAACCGGTATGCTCTTTCCACATCCATTAAAATATCCAACACAGGAAAACAGAACACACGTTAGAATGCATTCTGCTGAATATCCTCTCAGATAATCTGCACTTTGCGCTATAACTTCCGCATCTCTTGTGAATATGGATGACACCAGAGTTCCACCCCAAAATCCAATCATAAAAATAACTACTCCCACACTGCATCCGGTAATCATGGCTGTAAAGAATCCCTGTTTTGCCCTTTCTTTTTTTCCTGCACCGATATTCTGTGCCACAAAAGCAGATACACTCTGCATAACAGATGACGGGATTAACATGATAAACGATACGATTTTCTGTGCTACGCCATAACCTGCCGACGGAGCCAGTCCCATATTATTAACAATTGAATTGACTACTAAAAAGGAAATCTGTACCATTGCCTCCTGTAATGCAATGGGTACTCCCACATTTAAAATTCTCCTAAGTTCTGAACCAAATATTTTGCACTGTGCCATAGAGAATTTAAATGGAAGATTCTGTCTGCGCAGCACCAAGAGTGAAGAAAACACAGACACAAACTGTGCTGCCACAGTAGCAATAGCTGCTCCCGCCACGTCCATACCAAATACACCAATCAAAAGGAAATCTCCTATAATATTGACTACACAGGCAATTCCAACAAAAAGTAAAGGCAGATTCGCATTTCCTACACCCTTTAGTATGCCACTGATTACATTATAAGCAATAATGACTAAGATACCTCCACCGCAAATTCGAATATAGGTAATCGTTTTTGCAACAGATGCCTCCGGGACCTGCAGAATCATTACAATATCTCCTGCCAGAATCTCTAATAAAACAGTCAGCACAATGCCAATGATGGCAAACAAAATAATCGTTGTTCCAACTGTATCTCCGGCTTTCTTTGCTTTCTTTTCCCCTATATGCTGTCCAATGATAACTGTTGTTCCCATAGTAAGGCTGGTAATTACAAAAGTTACCATCTGCATAAAGGAACTTCCTGTTCCTACTGCTGAAATACTGGAAGCATCTCCAAACCATCCGACCACCAGTAAATCCACCGCACCATAAGCAGCCTGTAATATCAGTGCTCCTAACACCGGCACTGCAAACCGGATCAGAGAATTGAATACAGATCCCTCCACAAATGAAATTTCCTTTTTCTTTTTCATATGTTCTTTCCTTTCTTTGCCAAACTGCGGAATATACTTTTACAGCAATGCTTGGTAATACTCTTTATCCAGGTCTTTAAACACATTAAAGATTATTCTGTCAAATTTACTTTCATTCTCCTCCAATACAGATGTAACAGTTTCAACTGCAATCTTTGCAGCCTCATCATTTGGAAAATGAAATTCTCCTGTGGAAATGCAACAGAATGCTACAGAACGAATCTGATGTTCCATGCAACATTTCAACACATTCCAATAACAATTTCTTAAATGATTGCGAAGCATTCCTGTAAGCCCATACCACACAATTGGTCCAACAGTATGAATCACATACTGAGCCGGAAGATTATATCCTTTGGTCAGAATTGCCTGACCGGTTGGTTCTTCATATTGGGGACCAAATTTCATTTTCTTCTGACTCATTATTTGGTTACACTCTGCCCGGAGTTCAATTCCCGCTGCACTGTGAATTGCATTATCAATACATCCATGACCCGGTACAAAGCAGCCCAACATCTGTGAATTTGCTGCATTTACTATTGCATCTGCCCCGATTCGGGTAATATCACCCTGCCAGATAGATATTTTATTTCCAAAAGGATGTACGCTGCCATACTGTTCTTTGATAGTCTTAATATCATCTAGGGTTACAATCCCCTTTTCCCGGGCTTCTATCGTCAGAAACTCATCCTGCACTTTTACAATATGCTGCTCCATCTCCCTTGGCATACGGACATTCATCATCCCACGCAAAGCCATACGTTTGCTTTCATAGGTGTTATCCACCTCTAAATTTCTGTACTGTATAGAATCTTCCTTAAATTTTTTAACAAGATAATCC
>JAUUNJ010000121.1 GCA_030844625.1 Roseburia sp.
GACAAAAATAATAGGAAAGAGAAAATATGAACAAAAAATAAAAAAATATAAAAATAAAATTGACATTTTGCACAAAATGGTATATTATTACTTTGTAATTACAAAGTTACAAAGGAAAGGAGAAAATAATATGTTTACCTACGATGTGAGTAAATCAAATATGTGGAGAGAAGTACACGAACAGCCACAGATTATTGAGAAGGTGTTAAATACAAATAAGCAAATTGTACAAAATATTTGTAAGGCAGTAAAAGAAAGAAATATAAAAAAGGTGGTTTTGGTTGGAAGAGGTTCCAGCGAACATGCTTTACTTGTAGGAAAGTATGCTTTTGAGGTTTATACTCCTTTTGTTGTATCAATGGCTTATCCTTCTGTGATAACCCAGATGAACGGAAAAATAGATTTAAGTGATGTTTTGACAATCGGCGTATCACAGTGTGGAGAAGCAAAAGATGTATATACAGTGTTGAAAAAATGCCGGGATGAAGGCGGTATAGCAGTTTCCATAACGAATGAAAGAGAATGTCTGATGCATGATATAGGAAATTATTATATAAATTGTGAATGTGGAAAAGAAACAAGTTTTACGGCAGCTAAGTCATATATGGCACAGACAACAATAATTCTTATGCTTGCAGCATATCTGAGCGGTGATGAAAATTTATTATCTCAAATAGAAAGTGCACCAAACGTAATATCACAGAGTTTGTCGAACAATGTTGAAAATCAAATAAAATCGGGTATATCTTTATTCCGCAACACACAGGATATTTTGATTTTGGCAAGAGGTTTTGGATATGCAGTTGCCAATGAAACAGAACTGAAAATTATGGAGGCAAGTTATACGAATGCAAAGGCATATTCTTCCTGTGACTACCCCCACGGACCAATTGCTACAACAAAACGTTTTACTCCAGTATTATTCTTTTTGACGGATGAACAGACAAATGAAAGTACAATTCAATTAATAAAAAAGCTCCAGGCGGATTTTAAAATCAGTTCCATGGTTGTAACAAACAAGAAAGAATATACATCTATTGGGAATTCGGCTGTATTATTACCCGAATGTGCGGAAGGGGTATCCGGAGTGTTCGGACTGACGGTATTTTCACAGTTGTTTGCCTGCCTGTTGGCGATTTCCAGAGGTTATAACCCGGATGAACCAATTGGATTATCGAAGACTACAGTAACATTTTAGGGATGAAATAAAGAACGTAAGCAAATGTAACTTTTATTTTACAAAAAAATACGAAAAAAGGAGGAAAAGAAAATGAGTGTTACACTACTTCAAGGATTGTTGTTGGCATTGGTAGTTTTTGCTTTCGCATGGGATGCCAGATGGGAATGCTTTTTTGTATTCCATCCGATTATTATCTGCTTTGCAGCAGGTGTCATTTTGGGAGATATTCCGTTGGGACTGGAAGCGGGAGCCATTGCAGAATTATCATATCTGGGATTGACTACAGTTGGTGGAACAGTACCGCCAAATGCCTTAATCGCAGGATTGATGACAGTTGTATTGGCATACAAGAGCGGAATTAGTGCGGAAACGGCATTAGGGTTAAGTTTACCGTTTGCGTTGTTGATGCAGTGGATTGTAATTGCATGTCAGTCACTGTTCTCAGGCTTTAACGCAAAGCTAGAGCAGGCAGCTAAGGAAAATAATATGAAAAACTACAGATTTTATTTGTTCCTTCCGGAGTTGATTTTAACATTATTGTATGCATTGGTTGCATTTTTGAGCGTATATGCATTGCAGGATGTGCTATCCAATTTCGTAAATTCATTTCCGGAATTTGTATCTCATGGTTTTGAAATTGCAGGAGGATTACTTCCGGGTCTTGGACTAGCTTTATTACTAAAAGTTATGTTAAAGAAAGACAATGTTCCATATTTAATTATTGGATTTTTAATTATGAGCATCTTAAAACCGGATAACGTGCTTCCAATTGCGTTATTTGCTGTTGCCTTGGCATTAATTGACTTTAAGAGAAAGAAAAGCGATACAGTTGATATAGGAGGTGAAAGTGATGAAGAAGGAATCTAATGAATTGAACAATAAATTAACAAATAAGGATCTGACAAAACTCGGCTTACGTTCTATGATGTATCAGACAGGATTTAACTTTGAAAAAATGCAGGCGGGAAGTTTTGGATGGTGTTTAATTCCCGGACTAAATAAAATTTATGGAAAAGATAATCCGGAAGTGGGAAAAGCAATTAGTACCTACGGACTTGATTTCATTAATACGGAACAGCATGCTGCATCATTTTTGATGGGACTGGTGCTTTCCATGGAAGAAAATAAAAGTGACAGGCAATTGATACGAAGCATGAAAACAGGATTGTTTGGTTCACTGGCAGGAATCGGCGATGCCATATTCTGGTTTACACTGCTTCCAATTAGTGGTTCCATTGCAGCTTCCCTGTGTGGACAGCATTCCGTTTTAGGACCTTTGTTTTTCTTTGGATTCTGGGTGTTAATGGCACTTTCACGTGTATTATTTTTAAAAGCAGGATATAAACTGGGAAATAATGCAATCACCATGCTGACCAGTAATGCACAGGCATTGACCAAGGCAGCCGGAATTCTTGGAGTTATGGTAGTAGGAGCAATGGTGCCAAGTTATGTAACTTTTGCTTTCCCAGAGGAACTGAAGTTGTTTGGGACGGTGGGTGTACAGTCTATTTTCGATTCAATCATGCCAAGTTTTTTACCTGCTGTATTTGTAGGGGTGCTATACTTTATTTTTAAGAAGAAAAAAGTCAGTATAGTTGCTTTGATTCTGGGAATAATTTTATTCTCCATATTAATGGCACTTCTAGGATGGATGTAGGAGGTAAATATGTCGAATATAAATATTGTTTTTACAAGAGTTGATAATCGACTAGTGCATGGACAAGTGGGAAATGTATGGGTAACCGCCAGTGGAGCAAATCTGATTCTGGTAGTGGATGATGATGTGGCAAATAACCCATTACAGCAGGCACTTATGAAAATGACAGCGGATGCTGTTGGGGTTCAGATTCGATTTTTTTCTGTACAAAAGACAATTGATATAATTGGTAAGGCATCACCATCACAGAAAATTTTTGTTGTGGCAAAAACTCCTTTTGTGATTGAACAACTGGTGAAGAATGGAGTTCCCATCAGTACATGTAATATAGGGAATATGCATAAAAGTGAAGGAAAGCGTGTTCTCCACGAAGTGCATGTATATGTTGATGATGAAGATGTTGCATGTTTTGAAAGATTAAAAGACGCAGGGGTAAATGTTTATATACAGATTACTCCGAATGATCGAAAATATACAATATGATTTGTTTTTGCCTGTGAGAGGCATATGTATTTATGAATTGTAAAAAAGAACGTTCACAATATATATGCCTCAAATCAGGCGAAAAGAATGGAGGTTTATATGAAAAAAATATTATGTCCCTCTATGATGTGCGCTGATTATAGTAATCTGGCAGCAGAAGTAAAAAAATTAGATGAAGCGGGTGCAGATATTTTTCATGTAGATGTTATGGATGGCAGTTTTGTACCAAACTATGCAATGGGATTAGAAGATTTTAAATGTATTCGTAAACATACAGAGAAGCAGGTTGATGTACATCTGATGGTAGAAAATCCGGATACTGCGGTAGAGATTTTTGGAAATGCAGGTGCAGATATTATTTATGTACATTATGAGACAGACAGAAATATAACAAGAATATTAGACAAAATACATACGATGGAAAAAAAGGCTGGTCTGGCGATTAATCCGGGAACTTCCTATGAAATGGTGAAGAATATACTGCCGATTGTTGACTATTTAATGATAATGACAGTAAATCCGGGATTTGCCGGACAGTCATATTTGAATTTTGTGACACCAAAAATTGATGAATTTATTCTACATAGTAATGAATATGGATATAAGATAATCGTGGATGGAGCGATTTCTCCACAAAAGATAAAAAGTCTTTCAGAAGCTGGTGTTTCAGGATATGTTCTTGGAACTTCAGCCTTGTTTGGAAAAGGGGATTATTCAGAAACGATTAAAAGATTACAAGCCATGTAAAATAATTATACTGCCATAGGGAAAGGCTGAAAGGATAGGTAAAGGTATGATAGGAATTATTGTAACAGGTCATGGAAATTTTGCGTCAGGAATCAGTAGTGCTATCAAACTGGTTGCCGGCAGTCAGGAAAATTACGAAATAGTAGATTTTCTTGAAACAGATTCCGGAGATATGCTGAGACAAAAGTTGACGAAAGCGGTAGAGCGGCTGGAAGATTGTGAAGATATACTGGTTTTTGCTGACTTGATTGGAGGCTCTCCATTTAAAATAGCAGTAGAAATAAGTGTAGAGTGTAGTAAAAATATTCACGTAATTGCCGGAACTAACGTTGGAATGCTTTTAGAGCAGGTAATGTTAAGGGATGACGAAGAATCCGTTGATGAGTTGGTTGAAAAAGTATTGGAAACAGGAAAAAATCAGGTGATGCATTTTTCACTTCCAAGTGCAGAGCAGTGTGAAGATATGATATAGGAGTATCCAAATGGTAAAGGCAGTTTTTTTTGATGTGGATGGTACCTTAGTGGATTCCGAAACGCATACAATTCCTAATTCTACATTGAGTGCAATACGCCAATTGAAGAAAATGGGGTATAAAACAGGAATTGCAACCGGACGATGTATCACAAGCGTTTATTCTGTTGACGGATTGGATCTTTCTCTGTTTGATGCATATGTTTTGAATAATGGGGCGTGTGTGTTTAAAAATCGCTCGGAATGTATTTTTGATTGTTCCTTTGGGGAAAAAGACGTTTATGAAATAATTGATTTTGCAGAAAAAAATAATATAACATTAATTTTAGAAACCATAAATGAGAGTTTTGCAATCAATGAGCTGAATGATTATGTATTTATTGCAAAAGCGGATTTTGACGAACCCTTACCAATAACGAAAAAGTGGGAAAGAGAAAAAATCGTAAAAATAAATGCTTTTCAAAAAATGAAATTTGATTTTGGGCAGCTTGCAGAAAAGAAAAATATTAAGATTATGCCGTGCCCTACAACATGTTATGATATTGCCCCGGTTAATGTTTCCAAATTAAATGGAATTTATGAAATCATGAAGCATTGGAAATTAGATAAAAATGAGTTTATGTGTTTTGGGGATCAGGATAATGATATGGAAATGATTCAGGGAGCAGAAGTGGGAATTGCAGTTAAGGATAAAGGCAGTTCTGAAAACTTGCAGAAAGCAGCAGATTATATTTGTGATGCACCACGAAGGAATGGAATCTATAATTTTTTGAAACAATATAATTACATATAGCATAAATTGATAAAAAACAAAAAAGACATGCCTTTCCGTATTCCACAGCACTCTCATAATCCTTCATCTGTGGTGGGGTAAAATCAAAATCAGAATCCCAAAGATTATTCAAGTCGTCATCTGATAAAGAATCTATAACTTTTGTCTTCACCCTCTAACTCATAACCAGCATCAATCAATCCTTCATAGGCTTCGATTGTAGGAGAAATATCATCGTACATTTCTTCTATTCTGTCTTGTAAACCATTTAAACGGTCACTGTAATCATGATTAGAGTACTTTTTTTGAAGTTTTAGAACTTCTTTATAGTTTTTATATTGGTCAATTAATTCTTCATCTTTATACACACGGAATGAACCAGTTTCTCCATCTTCATTTGTCACGGCATACTCGTTCATGACTTTTTTATCAGACGTTTTCTTTGCTTTACTTAAAACCTCTTTCTGATCTCTTATCTGCTCTGCTTGTTTTAGAGCTAATTTACGTTCTAATTCATCATTGGTTTTTGTTAGGGTTTCTAATTCTTTTTCTTCGGCAACAGAAATAGTACCTTTGTCAGCAAGTGCTTGAAGTTCCGCAAGTCTGTCACGACAAGTCTTTAATTCGTCTTCAGGTTTATTGACTTCTTCTGTGGTGGCTTCAAATTTTGAAACGGATTCTTCTAAGGCTTCTTGTACACGTTCATCAGCGTGAACCATATCGTCAATCCAACCAACAAAGGCTGAAACAGCCATACCGATAAGCATACCTGCGACCATGTTGCCTGCCATTCTTAATTCTTTAAGTGCAAGCTCCCCAGCTTTGGCAGATAGAGTCATAGATTTCATAGACGATGTTGCCTGTTCGTAAGTCATTGTCCCTTTTGCAATTGCCACAGCATTTTGTTTAGCCTCTTTAGTACAGTTCATCATAGTTGCTTTATAAGCTTCTGACGGTCTTATGCCAGCTTGTATTTGAGTATTATATTCTTTTAAACAATTCACATCATTACTATTAAAAATAGTAGTGGCTTTTTCTTTAAATCCTCCACTAGCGTTTATAAAATTTGATTTGTATGTATTCCAATCTTTGTTAAATAATGCTAATGATTGTTTACTACTATCCACAGAAGACTGTATTGTTTTGAAAATCATACTATTAATAAGGTTGTGGATTCCTTGTTTTTTTTATTATTCTGTGATATGGTAGTTTTAATCAATTAATATTATATGGGAGTTTCGATTATTGAATACTAAAGTATATTATTGTAAAAAATGTGGAAGTGTTTATGGAGATGAATTTAATCTTCCAAGACAAATTTTAAAGGGCAAATGCCCACAATGTAAAAATACTATATATCAAACAAAAGAAGATATAAGTTATTTTCAAGGACGGGTTGAAAAGACTTTACCCACATGGAAAGATGTTGTGAGAAATAAATATTTAAATAAAAATACAATTGATGCTTGTTTATATAACAAGAGAGCAAAAAATGAAATAAGTGAAAATGAATTGAAACTGAAAAAGCTAAAAAATAACACAGATTCTACAAATTATTTAGACCATTCTATGACAATAGAAGTTGAATGTCCATACTGCAAATCAACTGATACAAAAAAGATTACTACAACCTCTAAAGCGGTTTATACTGCAATTTTTGGAATATGGAGTATGGGTAGAAACTCAAAGAATTATCATTGCAACAATTGCAATTCGGATTTTTAAATAGTCATAGCATCACATCCTTTCATAATTATATATGTACTTTTATAAGCACACAAATAAGGATAGATTTGGTAGTCTATCCTTATTTCTATGTTTATATGTAAATTATTTATATGTACATCAATCATTAAGAACTACTTGAAAACGTTTGGTCGCAGAGACGGTTTCGGTTGTAATACTAATCTCACGATAACAATAAAAATATTTATTTAATGCAAATGCCGTAAAAGTAGCTAATTTACGAACATTTACACAATAAAAGAGAAAGGAATTAACAAGTTAACCGGTTATAAAAGAGTTGCAAGACAT
>JAUUNJ010000122.1 GCA_030844625.1 Roseburia sp.
AACTGATGCTCATTTTCAGTATTCAAAACATATTTATTAAATACTTTCTCCTCAGACATAACTTTGTCTGTTTTACTATCCCACTTTTTTCTTATATGAATATTTTGAACAGGCACATGAGTAGCTAAGAAATCAGCTTGTGTACTCGTAACAGTATCAATGCGAATTACTTCACCTATTCTACTTTTTGCAATTTCTGAATTCATAAGCTATCTCCTTACTGTTACATGAGTAACTGTTGATTTAATTGGATGTAGTTCTGCTTCATATAGGAACCACATATCACCACTATCAAGTTTGTGTGATAATTGGATAATTCCTTCATCATGTAATGCTCGTAAACCACTTGACATGGCAAGATTGATTTTCTTATTTCCATCAATATCGGATAATCCTATTTCCGCATACGGCTTTATTGCAGCCACAAAATCAGTAAATGTGTACTCTTCGTTCTTTTTTAAATTGCATACTGTTAAAACGGCTTTTAGATATGTATACATGTTAGGCAATAAAAGCATATCATGAAGATTACCAAGTCCCAAATATGTAGCCCAGAACCTCCAAGCTCTCATATCATCTTCATACACTGGTTTTCCTATAACTTTTGACATATGTTCTACTAACGCGGCTTCAGACACTCCTTTAAACTTAAACACTTGTTCATTCATCGATATATATTCTTTTGATACATCAAAGAATAATCCTTCCGATATTGTATCTATATTGCCCACAATATATTCTCGCATTGAATCATATGATGATACACACTTTGAATCTACTGCCAATGATACATCACCTTCTTTTACGGAAATAAGCCCTAGCTGTTTTGCTGCATCACGAACCGTTCCGAAATATTTTGTTGAACCACCCAAATTCGATGGTTCTAACAACTCTCGCAAATCGCTTTCCTGCATTGTTCTGCTTTTAATCGCTTGGCAAAGGGCATATACCCTTTCCGGAATTGCAGATGTTTTCATTCTATCTTCAAACATATTTCTACATCCTTTCTATTAAATATTCTTCAAGTACCGGTCCATCAACAATTGATGAAACGGTTTTACCTATTTCATTGCAGAAAATATCTTCTTTGAAAACATGCAATAATCGTATTTCGCCGGTTTGTAATGTTTTCCGCAATCTACTAATTTTCTTATATATGCCTAAGTCTTTATTTCCATACAAAACAACAGCATCTCCTGCAAAGAAATAATAATCTCCATGTTCAACCAACCGAACAAACTCATTCATTCCCAGCAAATTTACATCTGTCCATTCTGAAATGCTATTTAACAAATTAAAATAACTGCTTTGGTCATCATCATTTATAATTACAGTTGAAAATCCTCTATTAATTACATTTCCTATTAACTCTGTATTATCACTATCCGCAAATAAAATAGCCTCATTAGAACTAGCAAACATATTATTCAACTCAACAGAAAAATTTCTTGTTGGAGCCGGAATTTTCTTAACCAACTCAAATCTATTTGGATCTGATTCAACAATATTCTTATGATTGTCGCAACCAGCACAATATTCTGAAACCATACTATATGTAGAATTAAAGAACATCTCTGACCAACACATTCGCTTTCCAAGCTTAACAGAACGACTCATGGTCTTAAAATCTCTTTCATTCTTATTCCATTCTTTAGTACGAACGTCTTCTATCAACAGTTTTGTATCCTCCGAAGTCTGCAGTAATCTTTTATCCAAAATAGATATTCTGATAAAATATACCTGTGTATGAGGATCTACGACCATATCTAAAATCTTAATCAAATTGTATCTTCTTAACAGAAGAATTACATAGATATTCCACTTTTGATCAACTGTACTGGTATCCTCCGCATAATCCACACTATTATAATTAGGCTTAACAGATGTATCCAAAGTATATGAATCTATTCCTCTTGTGGAAGTATGGCTATTAAGCATACTCTCCCATCGTCCAAGAATTTTTTCACTTCCAAGAACTTTGTCAGTCATAACAAATGCCGATTCCAAATCCTCTTCTGGATATACACACATCACACTAAGACAAGGAAGACCGTCTCGTCCTCCTCTTCCCAACTCCTGATAATATGCATTGGGATTATCTGGTACATATAAATGTAAAACTGTTCTGACATCACTTTTATCAACCCCAACTCCAAATGCTGAAGTTGCAATTATAATGTCAAACTTGTTTTCTGACCACTCTTCTATAATTCTAGAACGCTCATCAGACTTCGTTTTTCCAGTAAATGTCTCAACATTTGTAATACCTATATCTGCTGCCATTTCCTTAACCTTTTCAGCTTGATTAGGTCTCATTACATATACTACCATTGGTCGAGGTAAACATCGTAATAATTCTCTTGTTTTTTCATTCTTATCCCGATATGAAGTTGCTGATACCAACTCAAATCTTGGTTCTCTTCTTAATGCATCACATCTTATTTCAATCCATTTATCTCCAGAAGCAAACATACTCTGTAAAATCTTAACTGTTGTTCTTTCGTACGTTGCAGATAATAACACTGTTTTTAATTTAGAATTCTTTTCGTATAAATTATTACGCCAAGGTTCCAAACACTGATAATCAACTCGAAAAAAATTACCCCATTCAATTACAATATGTGCTTCGTCTATAATAAGATTTCTTAAATATCCAGCATCATTAGCAGTCTCTATCACTTGTTTAAATACTTCATTCCTAATAAGTGCTTCAGGAGAAATAAACAATAATCGTAGCTTTCTGTTTTTTATTCTATCTATAATGCTTCTCTTCTCTTCACTTGCTAAATCGCTATAATAACAAGCAATTTCTGCTTTGGATGCAACTCGAATATTATCCTTTGCAACTCTAACTTGATCCATTGCTAATGATACAGTTGGTACAACAGTGATGGTCAGTCCATCCTTTTTTTGATACGCCATAGTTTGTGTAATTAAACTCTTTCCTCCACCTGTTGGCAAAGAAACTAATGCTGTATACCCTTCTGGCATATTAAGTGCCCCATTAACCGCAAGTTTTTGACGTATTGATTTGAATCTCTGGAACCCCGTTAAACGATATATATTAGGTGTAACCCCAAGAAAATATCTTTCATCTTTTTTTGGTTCTATATAATCTTCCATGAATCCTTGCTTGATAATATCTACATTGAGATATTCTGGCAAATTTAAGGTTGCATAACAAAGACCTTCTGAGTCGATACGGAGTCCATATTTATTATCTGTGATATCAATATCAATAGGTAATCGTACAGCTGTCTGAAAAACAAGCAGATAATTTCTAAGCGAAATCAAAAGGTCATCCAGCGATACTCTGTGTGTTCTATAAAAATTCACATACTTAGACAACCTATATGCAGTCATGTATCTATATTTTTCTATTCCGCCTCTTGGACAATTATTTGTGCTTATCCCACCTAGTTCATTATCCAAAATTCTTTGTATGCATTCTTGAATCTGCTCTTTAATCATGCGTCTTCCTCACCATTACAAATGCTGCTGCCTCGAGTTCTACTCTAGTTGTCCTCAATGCTTCAAGCACCGTCTCATAAACCTGTTTTTTCTGTTCAATTTCACCTGCATCTACACCAAAAAACTTAGCTTGTGCAACTTCTGCATTCAACGTCTGTTCTATACTAGCTGCTGCTTGCTTTAAATTGCTACTAGCTTTCATTTTTTCCTTTACCTGATTTTTGGCTATCTTCATTGATGCAGAAACAAAATTTATCCACGTGTCCTCTGGATAAGTTTGTCTAAACCAATCAATATTGGAACAACCATATCTTTCTTTAATATGTAGCCCATCAGTTTTTACTGATCTCCTACCTAGATGCACTACATACCTTCTAATATCAGATGTTGATTCTCTTGAAACGGCATCAATAAGTTTTAATACCTTATCTGTAGGTACATGCTCATACTTTTGTGTACTGATAGGTGTTATGACTTGATCAGCAGAAACATAACTCTTATATTGTCTTATCGCAGTTAAAGGAATCCCATTTTCCAATAACAATTGCTCATTGGGATATAAATTCCAAGTATAAACGATTCCTCGCCAATCGAAGTCCGCTTCAAGTGCAAAAGCTGTACAAGTTCCTTTATATGAATTCATTGCATTATCTACAATACAATCAAAGACCTCATCCCCTGGTGCAAAGAAGTGTAAATAATCATTTTCAATAGAAAGTTCACGATTAAAGGTTCCTACAATTTCCCTGCTACCTGTAGATGTTTTATTTCCAGTTCTTTCTTCGTATAATTCCCTAACCCTCCTTGAGAAGGCATTTGATGCACGATTTACATATTCCATCCAATTCGGTGGTATCAACATTGAGTTTTCTGCTGACTTTATAGAGAATGAATTTTCATTAAATCTCACAACACCGTTTTTATTAAACTGACCTTTTAATCCTGCAAGATTTGCCCATCCCATCATTGTATTGGCAAACAATTCATTCTCATTAGACGTATAGTAGTGTAAAAGTCTTTTTAGCTCTTGATTGAGTGTTGCATATATAAACGCTGCTGAATCAAAGTGTTGCTCTTCTCTCACTTCTTTTTCCATTCGCTGTGAAGATTCTATAATCTCATTAATTGCATTAGAAATACCATATCGGAAATCACTTGTTACTGCATGAATAATGCTCTCATTGATTTCATTCATAATAATTTCTAATCCACTTAAAGACTGAGTAAAGATATTCAATCCTTTATTCCAGAAATTATATAATTCTTCTTCCAAAGTTTCTTTTGCATAAGTTACAACCGAACATACATCTTTATCTGCTGGTCGTCCCAATCTGTCTAATCGTCCGATTCTTTGTTCTATAGCATTTGCATCCCAAGGCAGATCAATATGAATTACAAAGTCTGCTCCCTGAAGATTTCTACCTTCGCCACCAGTCTCATCACAAAGAAGTATTTTACATTCATCATCATTTTGGAAACGATAAATACTCAATTCCAATTCTTCTTCGTTCATATTTTTGTTAAAGAGTGCTATCTTTTCTTCTCCAAAATATGCTCTCAATACTTGACCATATTTTTCAAAGGTTTCTGCATAGTTTGTAAATACTACTACTTTTTCCTCATATATTTCCTGATCAATGAAATCAACTATGCTAAGTATTCTACTTGAATAGTTATATGGCTCTGCTAATACCTTATCAAGCTCTTCAAGCATCCATTCTTCTGCACTTTGCCATTCCTTTGCATTTTCTTCTACATCCTGATTAATAGCTAATCCGCTTTTTCTTTGCTGCTCAATCTCCTTATTAAACGCCCAAGATGAGCTAAAAAATGCTGTAAGTAACGGAATATAATGTATTTCAAAATCTTGTGCAGAAATTTCCTGTCCGCTTATCCAATCAACAATAGCTTCATATGTTGTATGCTCGTAAGTGTTCTTATCTGGATTAAGCTCATATTCGATTTCTCTGACTGTTCTATGTGGAAGTTCCTCTTCCATATACCTACGTCTATTTCTGATAATATTTTTTTCAAGCTGATAATTCTCGCATACATACAGAAGAGCCTCTTGTATTGCACCCTTACCATAGTCTTCACTCTCCAGATTTATTTCTGATAAAACCTTATCGAAACCTTCATCCTCAATAAGTCTAGAAATTCTTCTAAGGCCATTTTGTATATCATCAAACAAATCTGTACAATCATCATTTTCTAAAGGATTCTCACCATCTTCCAAAGTATCAGCAATATTATCTATATAGTCATCAAAATCCTGTAATACAAGGTATGTACTCTTGGTAATATTTTTTTGTTTTTCTACAAGAGTTTGAAAATCTTCTATTGAAAAATGGTCATATTTGTCAGGCATAATAAGTTGAAGTAACGCCAAATATGCTTCTTTCTTTTGTTGAACCGGAGTGGCTGATAACAACAAAATATTCTCTAAACGCTTACTAAGCGAATGAAAATATGTATATAACCTTTTGTTTGTTAAAAGTTTATGAGCCTCATCCGCTATAACGAAGTCCCAACGGCTGTTAATATATTTCTCAATATCTTCTTCCGCAATAAGTTCAACATAATTATCATTCACGTTATTTCCTGGTGTTATTTCAAACTTAATGAGTAATTCCGCTCTCCACTGTGCTACAAGAGGTCGTGGTACTGCTATTAAAACTCTCTTATTTGAATTATGTAATGTATATACTTTTAAAACAGAGGCAGCCTCAATAGTTTTACCCATACCAACTTCATCTGCTAACATCACTCTACAGTTTTTTTCTTGTAAACAACGCATAATAGTTCTGAGCTGGTGTTCTTTTAAAAATATCTTACATCCTGCTAATTCTTTGAATCCAAATACTGAATTATCAAGAACTTTTACAGTTTTACTCACGACATTTCTTCCAAAATACCACGCAGGATTCTGAAACTCATAACTTCTAAGCTGCTCTGCTGGCGAAATTCTGCCACAATTAAATGGTGCATCTATAACGTCTTCTCTAACTTTTATAACTTTATCTGTAAATTCTTCTTTGAGGTAATAGTAATACCATTCATCCTCCTTAAGTGCTGACAATATCTTATATCTATTTCCTCTATAAATAACATAAGATTCTCGATGCAAAGTACATCTCTTTACATAGTCATATGGTAATTCTGCTTTCTCCGGTATATTCTCATAATAATTTCTAAATCCAAATGGATCTAAAAATGCCACTGTTACATTTTCTGTAAAATCATCCACTTGAATTATGCGACCTACAATAAAATTTCTTGGGTCATCAAATTCTGCTATTGGACATCTTATGTACATTCCTCTTTCCAAAAGCTCAACCTCCCTTATATTTCAACCAATGATTTGTAGTTTTCAAGACACTTCTCTCTTACTGCACACCATTGACACCATATATTTGCTTCTTTGTCGTAACTCGCATTTTTAAGATTATCCGGCAAAAACTGTTTTTTCTCTGCCGTCGTCAAATCATTGAATTTGCCAAGTAATACATTCTCCTGATTTTCATTTTCCAAATGCAGGTATATGAATTCTTCTTTCTTTCTCATCATTTCGAAATCAATATCTGTTACCTTTGGAAACTGTTTTATCTTACCATCCTGCAACGCTTGATGAATAATCGCACTCTTAGCATTCGATTTGATATCTGTTATCTCAGATTCGTTCAAAAATCTAAAATATCGTCTCAAGCGTTCTGCTGAATCATCAAGTGTCTCATTCATTATTGCCTCTGTGGCAATTTGACCTTCTAATTTACTCCGCACATTATTTGCCAGAATTATCTCTAGATATTTTGCCTGCAGGAATCTAACTTGGTACTTAGTACCATTTTCTATTAATGACTCTAATGAAAAT
>JAUUNJ010000123.1 GCA_030844625.1 Roseburia sp.
GATCGACCGGACATTTACTTTGTCAAACTGGAACTTACTTGGTCATTTGACCCTAAAATATTTTAATTTCTTAACATTGTAGTTGTTTTCCACTCCAATTAAAATTCATATGATACTGCGGTATCTCCCCACGGTCCTGCTTATAATCAAAAATACTGTGAATCATCTGCTTATGGCTCATGACGATGTTGTAATCGCCGGAATAGGATTCTTTACATACAATATCATAAATCTGCTCCTTGCTGAACACTATTCCCGGATGCTTTGCAAGAAGCTTGAAAATCTCAAACTCCGTATACGTAAGCTCAATCTCCTGATTTTCCCGAATAATCACCCGTTGAACCTCTGCTCGTGTCAAGTAAGAAACAAAAAAAAATTAATTTTTTTTATCAATGGGGAACCTTTAGCAAGATTCCCCATGTTACTTCTTTATAATTTTGTTTTCTCGCTATTACTACTGATTATACCATCATCCAGCCTGAAAGTCATCAAAGTTCCATCTGATTTCAATATGCTCATTATCATACACCAACACATAATCAATGAGATATCTGATTACTTCTTCATCAAACTCATCCAACTTACTAAGCTTTGTTAGCTGTTCCTGCTTTGCATCAAGAAAGAGATCCTTTTGCATATCAAGTGTTTCCTGCTTCTCTGTAATCAGACTTTCTATCTCTGCGATTTTCTGCTTAACTTCTGCAGTCTTTTTTGCCATCTGATCACGAGTGATATTTGTTTTTGTATAATCATCGTATATCTCAAACTTTAGCTTTGCATAGTGTGCCTTTGACTTTTTAAGTGATTCGATTTCCCTTTCAAGATTATCTGGACAATTACCGCCATCAGTTTTCAACTCAAATTCCTGCAACTGAGCCAATGCCATAT
The DNA here is from genome assembly GCA_030844625.1 of Roseburia sp. Classification (GTDB taxonomy): domain Bacteria; phylum Bacillota; class Clostridia; order Lachnospirales; family Lachnospiraceae; genus Eubacterium_G. Next base: position 889 of record JAUUNJ010000123.1, read on the forward strand.
TTCTAGCAATGTCTAGAAGTGTCGCCTCAAGTTCTTCACCTCTAATACGTGACACATGACCGTTGTGGCATCTGTATGAGGATTTATTTCCGTATTTATAAAGTCCCTTACCACATATTCCACAGCGAATATACGATTTACGCCACTTTCCATTTGGTTTTCTCTTCGTCACTTCTCGTCTTGCTATCATCTTGTGAGCAAGCTTGAAGTCTTCCACAGAAACTAATGGTTCATGACAGTTTTCAACAATTATCCAGTCCTCTTTATCTCTCTGCACAACCTGATGACCGGTATCAATATTATCAGCCGTCTTGTTATTGATTACAGAACCAATATAGACTTCATTATATAAAATCTCCATTACTGTACTGGCACTCCACATGTGCTCACCAATATCCCTTTCATAACATCTCTTAACTCCAATCTTTTGGTAATACTCAAATATGCTATCATATCCATTATTATTCAGATAATTTGCAATCTCGGTGTATTTCATGCCTTTAATAGCCAGTTCAAATATCAGCTGGACAACAGGTGCTGTTACTGGGTCAGGCACTAACATATGCTTATCATCTTCACTTTTCTGGTATCCAAAAGGAGCAAATGCAGCAATGTACTTTCCCTGCTTAGCCAACACTGCCTTAGCGGCTCTTACCTTTTTTGATGCATCCTTACAATACAATGCATTCACAAGATTTTTCAGTGCAACACTCATACCTCCGGTTGAACCAAAGCTGTTAGCAGAATCGTAATTATCATTCACGCTGATATATCTTACCTGAAGAACCGGAAATATACATTCCATATAGTTACCAACTTCAAGATAATCTCGTCCGAGTCTGCTGTAGTCCTTCGTCACAATAACCTGAATCTTACCAGCCTTTACCAGATCCATCATTTTTACAAAATTAGGTCTGCTAAAGTCTGCTCCGGAATATCCATCATCTGAAAATTCCATTATGTTGCAGTCCTTTAGTTCAGGCAGTTTCTGGATATGATCAAGCATTAACTTTCGCTGATGGGAAATACTGTTACTTTCCTCATGAGCAGCCAAGTTGTCATCTTCATCTGATAATCTCATATAGAGAGCTATCGTCTTATCCATTGCTGCTCACCTCTCTTTCTTCTGCCACTTTAAGCAGCTCCTTTAGGAAATCATCATACAAGAGCTTAACTTCTATATTGCCATCATAAAAAACAATTTCCGATACAAAAGCATCCACAAGCTCCTTTGTAAGTTTTCTTTTAGCCATATATTTATTGACAGTTTCTTCCCATCCTTCATCAATATGAAATTCTTTTTCATACAGACTTCTTCGATGAAGCAATTCAGTAATCTGCGCTTCAATCTCATTTACTCTGCTTTCATATTCTCTCTGATACTGGCACAGTTCTTCCGCAGTGATTAACTGTTCCCTATAATCTTCATACAAACCACTTTTGTTAGCGGTAATTCTTCTTACATCATTTTGAAGTTTTGCTATCTGCTTGGTATAAATATCATATTGAAGAACATTCTCTTTTCTGCTGTTCATCTTCTGAACAAACTTTGTTTTCTCAACACACAAACTCATATGCTGACGGATAACAGAAAAAACACTATCCATAACCTCAGAATAATCATAAGAGTACTTATTTTCACATAGCCTAGCTAATTTTCTACGGTTCTTACACTTATAATAGAACTTTTCTGAATAAGTGTGATGCCTGCCAATCAATACACTGCCTCCACAACAGGCGCATTTTGTTTTATATACCAGAATATTATCCGGCTTATTTGGAACATCAGCTTTAGGTTTTGATGCTTCTAAATGCTTCTTTTTGATATGCTCCATTCTCTCCCTTGTTTTGTAGAAAGTGTCCTTATCAATTATTGGTTCATGAACATTTTCTATTCGCTGCCATGTTGATGCATCTGTTTTAACATTCTTTCTCCCGGTATCAAGAGCCTTCCTTTGCTTTCCATGAACAATATTTCCAATGTAATATTCCCCTTGGAGTATCTCTTTTACATGCGAATAGTGCCATTCTCTTGCTTTTTCAGCAAGTTCAATCTTTCCTGACTTATAGAATCTGTATTTCGGAGGTGAAAGAATTCCTTCGTTTTGCAAAGTCTTTGCAATACCAGCATATCCCTTCCCATCCAAAAATATATTAAAAATTCTAACTACATTGTCAGATACCTCTTCATCAATCAAAAGCTTTCTTGAACCATCTGTAGCCCTGTAATATCCATATGGTGGCGTTCCCTCGCTGAAGCCGCCCTGTGCCCAAATACTATGCTTTCCGGTCTCTACTTTCTTTGAAAGGTCTTTGGAATAATATTCGTTCACAATATTCTTAAGCGGTACGGATAAATCAGTTCCCGGTCTTGCAGTATCAAAATCATCTGTGATAGCAATATATCTCACATCAAGAAAAGGAAATACCCTCTCAATGTAGTTGCCTGCTTCCACATAATTTCTCCCAAGTCTGCTAAGGTCACGGGTAATAACAGTATTAATCCTGCCAGCCCTTATATCCTGAATCATCCGGTCAAATTCTGGTCTTTCAAAAGTAGTTCCTGTCACCGATATATCGGCATAGACCTCAACCTCTACCATATCATCCTGCGAATTAATAAATTCCCTGATATATGCTATCTGTGTGTCTACAGTATCTCTTTCCTTATTCGCCTCTGATTCAAATGAAAGTCTCGCATAGATTCCAACCTGATATGGTTTTGCCTCCTTATCCATGCTTAAAACTGCTTTTGCCGTCAGATTGTCAGTCGGCTCTGCAACTGCAACCGGCATATTTTTTCTGCTCTTTCTTGCCATACTACACAGCCTCCTTTAATCTGATATTCAGTTTTCCTGTACTGTCCACCTCAACCGAATGCCCCTGACTTGCAATAACATTAAGACATTCTTTGTAGCAGTCATCAAAGTCAAACACTACTTCAATGTGGGTTTTATCAAATACCTTTATTTCACGGATAAGAGATACAACCACTTCCCTTGTAAGCTTCTCGATATTTTTATGTTCCGTAAAATAATCAAGCCATACAAAGCCTTTGCTCTTACGATTCAGCACATCTTCCATTTCCAATTCAATCTGGTGAATGGCAATCTCGGCACTCTTTTTCCTCTGCTCATATGCTGTATGAAGCTCTTTGTAATCTTCCTTTGAGATAATGCCATCCTTCATATCCTCATAAAGCATTCCTCTGAGGTCTGCACATCTGTCTACCTCTGCCTGTTTCTTTTCACGCCTTTCCTCAAGCTTTTTCATATCAAGCTGCTGAAACGGCACGTTGCCGATAAAAGAAAGAATTCTTTTAAGGTCAATCATGTTATCAATGTGTGTCTGTAAAAGCTCTAGCACCACTTCTTCCAACTTATCCGTGGAAATTCTGTGGGAACTGCACTGCTTTGAATCCTTATGGGTTGCACACAGATAATAGGCATAAGTTTTGCCACCCACTTTTGAAGTTTTTCTTACCATGGGAATCCCACAGCCGCCACAGGTAACTACCCCTGACAGCGGATAAACTTCCTCTCTGTCCGGTGATGTTCTTGTATCCATTGCAAGCAATCTCTGTACTACTTCAAAATCCCTGTCCGTGATAACCGGCTCATGGTTCTTTTCAATCCTTATCCATTCGCATTTTTCTTTGATTATGGTCTTTTTGACCTTGTGATTCGGTGTTGTCTGTTTTCCCTGTACGAGATTACCTATATAAACCTCATTTGTAAGGATTCTCCTTACCATGACTGAAGTCCACTCCGACTTTTCTTTTGTCTTAAAGCATGTCTGATAATTGCTTCCTGTGCTTGCTTTATACTCAGCCAGTGGAAGTATTCCTGATGAATTAAGTTCACATGCAATTGCATCCTGACTTTTTCCATGCAACTTCATTCTGAAAATATCTTTCACAACATTTGCTGCATATACATCAATTTCCAGTTTGTGCTTATCTTTATCATTCTTTTTGTATCCATATGGCACAAATGCCGTGATTACATCTCCCTGCTTTCTCTTAATTTCAAGATGTGAACGTATCTTAATTGAAATATCACGACAGTAAGCATCATTAATAAGATTTTTGAATGGAATAATAATCTCATCTGACTGCGACTTTGCCTCTCCGGAATCAATACCATCATTGATTGCAATAAATCTTACTCCCATAGCAGGGAATAATCGCTCAATATACATACCTGAATCTATATATTCTCTTCCGAATCTGCTCAGATCCTTAGTGACAACGCAATCAATTTTGCCTTTCTTAATATCTTCAAGCATCATCTGGAATGCCGGTCGCTCAAAATTAGAGCCGCTGAAACCATCATCAACATACTCCTGCACAACCTCAATATCATTTTTGTTTTCGAGAAAATCTCTAATCAGTGATTTCTGATTTGCGATACTGTTACTCTCAGTTTTTTCATGTGAAGCAACAGCGCCATCTTCCTTCGATAAACGAACATAGATGGCTGCATGATAGATCTTTTTGATCTGACTTATCTGACTCATATGCACATCCTCCTATTGTTGTTTAAGTTAGAAGATAACTTTTCAATAAGGTGATATGCACTAATTTAGAATTTTTATACCAAAAACATCATAGCACATATCACTTTGAAATTCCACCACAAATTTTCAGACATTCAAAAGCAAATTTTCAAATGCCTGTTCCATCGACAGTCCATTATTCGCAAAGCTTACCTTAATCATCATACTTCCACGACGCAGCATATATGGATTTCCCACCTGTTTTAAGAACTGTGCCTGCCTCTTACTCTGTGGCTGATTTTTATCTATTTTAATTTTTCTAATATCAGTCAGATCTTCTATTTTTACATTGTTAAAATCCACATCTAATAGTGCTCTGTATTCTTCTGCTGTCATAAAATCTATCCCCCTTTCAGTAAAAATGCCACCCATAGAATACAGGTGGCTATGTAACCCGGAGCAAATGCCCCGGTAATATTTAATTGTACTTTTCATATGCCCCAATCTGGATTTTTACACATTCAGTAATCTTATCAAGTAGTTCCGTATCTGAAATTGAAGCAACTACCCTCTCAATATGGACATTTACATCAATGGATACAATCTGCTCACATAATGCCATACTGTCAAATACCTCAAAATCTGTGTCAGTAACCTTTACCTTTGCAGCCGGTATTGGACAGTGGGTTGGCAGATATTTCTTTTTCCATGTTTTTGTGGACATGGCTACTGCTGTGACAACCGGTGAATACTGATTTGCCTTGTTATTTGAGATAATAATATAAGGTCTTGTATACTTCTGAATGCTCCCTTTACTTACTGACTCCAGATTTGCAATAACAATGTCGCCCCTGTTCAGTTTCATCTATGTCATTCCTCCTGTTCCCTGATATATTCTTCTGCCTCATCCTCTGTCGGACAGGCAACAATCCGTTTCCCATATTCATCAATCACTACTGTTTCGCCCGGAAATATAATCAGTTTTAATTTTCTATTTTCTTCTGTCATATCATTCATAAGAAATGAGAGCAGGTTCATAGCCCCTGCTCTCTGCATTAATACTGATTCCATGTTCCGCTGCAAGTGTCATTACAGCTTTAATCTCATTAAGTTCCATTGAAATGTCTACCACATCTCTTACTAGCACACAGATAATGACATCTCTTTCAATATAATATCTTAATCGTTCAACCGCTTTTTTATCTGTATTAAAAATTGTCTCAACAACTTTCATGCCGGACTTTTTTGCATATGCCTCGATACGGTCAGCTGTATCATTTGCATTATTCCTTACAAATATCAGACATTGCTTTTTTTCTCTGGAATCCTGCATATTGCCTCCTATCTGCCGTCCCTGATGTTATGATAGAACATTGATACCGTATCAAGCACCAGCCCTCTTATATCACTTTCCTGAACAGGCTCTTTGTACATCATCTCATAACACTCTTCAAGTTCTCCATTAATATCCTCCACATAGATATCATATTCGCTGAGTTTTCCAAGTGTATCAATAACGGTCTCATCTGTTGCACCAATCATATCCTTTGAAAGTGTTATGATTGTATTAACATCTTCCTCCATATTTAAACCGATAAAGGCATATTTCATCGGAAATGAAACTCCTTCTGTAGAAGCAGGCTCTGAAAGCATAGCTACAATTTCATAGCCATTATCCTTACAATACTTTTCAAGCAGCTCCGGCACAAAATGATCTGTAGCCTCTAATCCTGTTTTTGCACAATATATAATTGCTCTTTCCATCTTAAAATCTCCTTATAAATAATATTGATTTGATACTGTGCGCACTTTATCTCCTCACATAAGCTGACTTATCTGTACTCTCCACACCATCACACCTAAACATTTCTTTTCTGTCGGTGACCATAAATCAGTTTGTGTGGGAAGATAAAATACTATCTTCCCGGTTTCTTAACCATCCC
>JAUUNJ010000124.1 GCA_030844625.1 Roseburia sp.
ATGGGTTTGCGGCAATGCAAGGGTTTACGGCAATGCAGAGGTTTGCGGCAATGCAAGGGTTTGCGGCGATGCATGGGTTTACGGCAATGCAGAGGTTTGCGGCAATGCAGAGGTTTGCGGCAATGCATGGGTTTGCGGCAATGCAAGGGTTTACGGCAATGCAGAGGTTTGCGGCAATGCAGAGGTTTGCGGCAATGCAAGGGTTTACAGGTCAACTCACCTGTTAGTAATTGGACCTATTGGTAGCAGAAGCGCATACACTACATTCTACAGAGATAAGGACAGAGAAATTACAGTTAGATGTGGATGCTTTCTTAGTAAACTGGACAAATTTTTAGAGAAAGTAACACAGACACATGGTGACAGTAAACATGCGCTTGTTTACAAAATGGCGGTTGAAGTTGCTAAGGCACATATTGATTTATCAGAGAAAGAGGAGGAATAAACAGATGGGTGCAGTTGATTATCTGCTGTATGTGAGGTCAGTATGCAAAGTCAGTCATGAAGATTGTTCTGTGTGCCCCCTGGGAATGAAAGATGACGATCATCTTGCTCATAGCAGGTGCCCGAAACTGATATTTCCAAGCAACTGGAGTGAGGAATTTATACTTGCATCGGTTGGCGTAACAGGCAGGTAATAGTATGGTCAAGAGAATTCAATTTAAAACAAAACCGGAATGGCTTTTAGCAAGAAAGGGCAAGATAGGCGGTTCCGATGCGGCTGCAGTTCTAGGGCTTAATCCGTATAAAACCAATCAGGAACTTTACGAAGAGATGACCGGATTACGTACACCGGTGGATATATCTGATAAATCATATGTAATTTACGGTACAAAGGCGGAAGAACACATAAGAGCCTTATTTGCACTTGACCATCCGGAATACCGGGTGGATTACTACGGTGACAACATGCTGATAAATGACAAATATCCATTTGCCCACGCTTCATTAGATGGTGAACTGACAGAACTGGAAAGTAGAAGAAAAGGCATATTTGAATGTAAGACTACTGAGTTATTCAGTTCCATGTCAAAGGAAAAATGGGATGGTGACAACATTCCTAATAATTATTACATACAGGTCCTTCACTATCTTATGGTGACAGAGTACGAGTTTGTGGAACTAAGGGCACAGATTAAAAGCCGATGGAACGGTCAGATAAGACTTATAACAAAGGATTATCACATAGAGCGTTCGGAAGTAAAGCGGGATATAGAAATTCTGCTCGAAGCAGAAAAAAAGTTTATTAATCAGGTAAGCAGCAGGTCACAACCGGCATTGATCTTACCTAACATTTAGAAAGGAGAAAACATGGAATTAAAAATTTATAATCCAACGGCCGAGAATACAATAAAGGCTATTGATTGGAATTTTGAAGAATTAAAACAGGAGATAACAACAAAGGCAAATGACTATAAGTCTCTTGTATACACGGACGATAACATCAAGGAGGCAAAGGCTGACAGGGCTAGTCTCAATAAATTCATAAAGGCTCTTGAAGATAAGAGAAAAGAAGTAAAGAAAATGATGCTTGAACCTTATTCGCAGTTTGAAATTCAGGTCAAAGAACTGGTGGAAATCATTAGTGATGCAAATCTGAACATTGACAGTCAGGTAAAGGCATATGAACAGAAAAAGAGGGATGAAAAACTTGAAAAAGTCAAAAAAATCTATGAAGACACATTTGGTAATTCCGAACTTAGGGATATTGTTACATGGGAAAAGGTATTTAAGGTTTCATATCTGAATACATCCACAACCCAGAAGAGCATTATCAATGAAATGGAAGATTTAAGAGACAGGGTAGCCCATGATCTCGAGATAATAAATGCTGATATAGGTGAGTATCAGTTTGAAATGAAAGAGACATACCTCAAGAGTTTCAATATGACAGAAGCACTGGCGGTAAAACAGCGGCATGAAGAAGTTGCAAGAAGAAAGGCAGAATATGAAGCGAAAAGGAAAGTTGCTGAGGAAGAACGTATTGCAAAAGAAAAAGCAGAGGCTGAAAAAATTGCATCTGCAGGCGTTAAGCAGAAAATTAAACCGAAAGTACAGACGCAGATAGAACCCAAAGAACAGAGTGTTAAGAAAATAACAATTGCTTTTAAAGTTACAGGAACAGTAGAACAGATTAACGGGCTTAAGAAATACCTTGTTGATAACAAGATTACATACGGTCCCGTAGAACAGTAGGAGGTAGAAGAATGGCAGTAGGAAATAGTTTAGCAAAGAGTCAGCAGAAAACAGGATTGACAGCATATCTGACAAACGATGCGGTCCAGAAACAGATTAATAGCGTGGTAGGTGGAAGAAACGGTACAAGGTTTATATCCTCCATTGTGTCGGCAGTTAATACCAATTCAGCGTTGCAGGAATGTACAAATGCTTCAATTGTAAGTGCAGCACTTCTTGGAGAATCTCTTAATCTTTCGCCAAGCCCACAGCTCGGACAGTATTATCTTGTGCCTTTTAAAGACAAGGAAAAAGGAAAGGTTGCACAGTTCCAGCTTGGATATAAGGGATATATCCAGTTAGCAATCAGATCGGGTCAGTATAAGAAACTGAATGTTATCGCAATCAAGGAAGGAGAACTCATTAGATTTGATCCACTCAATGAAGAGATAGAAGTCAGGCTGATTGAACATGAAGACGCGAGAGAAAAAGCAGAAACAATAGGATATTATGCAATGTTTGAGTATGTGAATGGTTTTAAAAAAGCCATGTACTGGTCAAAAGAAAAGATGAGGGCTCATGCAATGAAATATTCACCGGGATATGCAAACGATTTGAAGAAAGGTACAAAATGGACTTTCTGGTCAAAGGATTTTGATGGAATGGCATATAAAACAATGCTTAGGCAGTTAATAAGCAAATGGGGAATCATGAGCATCGATATGATAACGGCAATTGACAGTGATATGACCGTAATTAACGAGGATGGAACAAAAGATTACGTTGAAACGGATGAAGGAAATGTAATTGATGCTGAACTGAATAAAGGAAATGTAAACGAACTTTCTGAAGAGCAAAATGTGAAAGAAACACCAGTAGTAGAATCGGCGAATGATTCTATGCAGGAATCAATACAGCAGTCATTCTTCAATTATAAGAAATTGGCAACTATTAGTTAGTGCCTCAACTGCAATGCACTAACAACTGTTATATATCACGAAAATACTTAGTCCTGTCATGGATTTGGCAGGACGGAAAGGAGAAGAATGTTTGAATTTTCAGTACCAGGTCAACCGCAGGGGAAGGCCAGGGCGAGAACCTTTTATAATCCCAATCTGCAGCGTATGCAGAGTATTACCCCAGAGAAAACAGTTTTATATGAAAATTTGATTAAGACGTGTTTTCAGGATAAAGCTAATAAAGATTATTTTTTAGGCTACTTTGATAAAGAGCCTCTAAGAGTTCAGATTACAGCTATATTCAACGTACCAAAAAGCGCAAGCAAAAAGAAAAAACAAGCCATGTTTGAAGGAAAAGAACATCCTTGCAAGAAGCCGGATAGCGATAATATAGCTAAGGTTATATGTGATGCACTTAATCAGTTGGCATATGCAGATGATACACAGATATGCGAATTGATAGTAAAGAAAAGGTATGTATCAGATTTGGACGCTTTACCGGAAGTTATTGTAGGAATAGAAGAAATGGAAGAGCAGATAATTAATACCTGATTTATGCAGGAGAAAGGAAAGAACAATGAAACACATTAACTTAGAAGAATTTGCAAATGGAGCGTTTACCATACAGGTAAACAGAGCAATTGAACAGGTAATGAAAAATATTCAGGACCCTAACACGGACGCTAAGGCAGCAAGAAAAATAACTGTGACTGTGGCATTTAAACCAAATGAGATGAGAGACTTTATAACAACTGGAGTAGTTACTAAAACGTCTCTTGCACCAGAACTGGGAGCCGTTACAGCAATGACATGTGGAACGGACCTTAAGACTGGAAATGTTGAGGCTGTAGAGATAGGTAAAGAACTACCAGGACAGATGAATATTGGTGACATAGTTGCACAGGGTAATGAAAATGTAAATGTAGACACGGAAACAGGAGAAATAATTGGTAGCAGCAAAGTAATTGATTTAAGAGTAAAGGAAGCATAGCAGGAGGATAAGAAAATGATTAAAGAAGCACTTGAATTTATAACGGAACTTAAAGAAGGTTCAATGGAACCTAAAGTAGTGAATATTGCAGGAAAAACGTACTGCAACAGAAAGTTAACAAGATATGATAAGAAACCGATGGCAGAGAAAATCAGGGTGTCAACATTGACTGCTCTGGTTGATTACATAAAAGGATGTCCAGAAGAACTTGGGAAAAAGATGCTCATACAGGTCAAGTCACCTTCGGAACTTACGCTTGCATCAGGTCTTAATGATGAGCGTGAGCGGGAGGAACTTATATATGTTGAGGCAGACCTTCCTCATTTCAAGAGTAACAGATGGGTAGATCAGGAAACTTTCATTCTTGAGTTACAGTCAAAATTTGTGCATACACCTGACTTAAAGAGCATTATGACTGTTGCCGGAAACATTGAAGCGAAGACTACAGCCAATTACGGGGATGACGGCGTGACGCAGAAAACAACTATTCAGCAGGGTGTGGCAAGCAAGACAGATGTAATTGTTCCTAATCCGGTTGAATTAAAGCCTTACAGAACATTCCTTGAAATAGATCAACCGACTTCTAACTTTGTTTTCAGGATTGACGGTTCATCTAGTGAGCCAAGGTTTACATTAATAGAGGCTGATGGTGGAATCTGGATTAATGAAGCAAAAGCCGAAATTAAGGAATACCTTGAAAAGGAATTGGCAGATATTAATATTAGTAGCGATATAGTTATCATAGCTTGATTATTAACCGCCTTATCTGCAATGGGTAAGGCGGTATAAGGAGAAGATAATATGGCAAGACCTGTAAAAACGGGACTTAGCTACTTCCCGAAAGATGTTGATTATTACGATGATTTAAAGATTATTGATTTAATGAATGAATATGGCCCATTAGGACAAACCATCTATGATATTGTTGTTTCAATGGTTTATCATGAAGGTTATTTTCTTGAGTTTTCAGATTATGAGCAACTTAAAGAAAAACTTCCAATAAAGATAATAAAAACAATAGGGAATAGATGGGAAAATTCAAAAAACCATGTGTTACAAGTAATTCTTTCTTGTGCGGATATAGGTCTATTCAATAAAGACCTCCTGATGCAAGGAGTTATTACCTCTGTTGGAATTCAGAGACGATATGATGAAGTCACTGTTAGGAGCAAGGTTCAAAAAAATAAATATCGGTTGATTGATAAAACCGGTCAACCTTTATTAAATGTACCCAAAACATCAGTTAATGCTACAGAAACTAGGGTTAATGTAGCAGAAATCGGGGTTGATGTAGCAGAAACACAACAAAAGAAAAGTAAAGAAAATCAAAGTAAAGAAAAGAAAACAAAAGGTTCTTATTTTAAAAACGCAGAACTAAACAAGGCTTTCTGCCTTTATCTTCTTTGTCGGAAAAATAATAACGATGGAGTAAATGGAGAACAGATTGCATTATTGATTCAGCAACTTGAAAAATTATCATCAGATGTTAGCGAACAAATTGCAATCGTTAATAAAGCCACCATGAGCAATTGGAAATCATTCTATCCGTTGAAATCAGACAAGAAAAACGTGAGACCTAAGAATTCACATCAATTCAAGGAGCGTGATTATAGTAATGATTTTTATAAAAGTCTTGAAAGAAATGCTGTTGAAAAGGCGAAGCGAAATTGTGGTAAAGATTAACTGAAAGGAGAACCAATGAACGATAAAGTAATAAACGGAAACAGAATAGTTGAGATTAAAAGCAGATTAAAGCAGCTTGACGAAGAGGAACAAAGATTAGAGATGATAGATTTCCAGAGTGAAAGAGAAAAGGCAAGATTAAGGGGAATCTGGTGGGAACAGAGAAAACTTGAGAATAAACTGAAAGAACTGGGGTGAATTAATATGGCAAAAATCAATAAAGAGGAGCAGGCAAGGCGTGAGGGAATGAGTTATGCTCTGAGGATTGCAAAGAAGAAGGGCATAAATGCATTGGAAGAAGATTTGAAGATGCGTAATGCTATAGGGCTTCCGGTAGGAGTTTCGAAGAAAGCGTTAAATGAATTTACCGAAAATGTGAAACTGAACACAATTGACACAATGGTAATTCTTATGGCAGTAACGCTACATGATGAATTTGGATTCGGTCAGAAAAGATGCCAGCAGGCTATTGATAGATTAATGTTAAAAGCGAATTGTCTGGCGGAAGATTACACCACATGGCAGGAACAGATAGAAATTATGAAAGAGGAATGTGGTATTGAACTTAATATTCGTGAGAATAACAGAGATGTAAGAATTTAATAAATCGAAAGGAGAAAGAGGTTTGGCTAGCCACTAAAGTATACTTTACTCCGATTAAGGAAATGTTAGATTTTGGATATTACAACATGGATTGCAGGGATGGAATGAAAGAATTTCCTGACAAGTATTTTGATCTTGCAGTTATTGATGTTCCGTATGGCATTGGAGAAAGCGGTTCAAAAAATTATTCACGTAGTAAGTTAGCAAACGCAAAAGATTATAAAGCCTTTGAGGGAAACGATACAGAAGCACCACCAAAAGAATACTTTGATGAATTATTTAGAATTTCAAAGAATCAAGTCATATGGGGAGCAAATCACTTTATAAGTAAAATTCCTTTTGATAGTCATTGCTGGTTAGTTTGGGATAAAAATAATGGTAATTCAGATTTTGCAGATTGCGAACTGGCATGGACAAGTTTTTCAACAGCAGTAAGAAAGTTTAAATATACATGGCACGGAATGATACAAGAAGATATGAAAAATAAAGAATTTCGTATACATCCAACACAGAAGCCAGTGGCTTTGTATGCATGGATATATCAAATGTATACAAAGCGTGGAATGAAACTTATCGATACCCATGTTGGAAGTGCAAGCAGTTTAATTGCAGCGCATGATGCAGGACTACAATTTGTAGGATTCGAGAAAAGTAAATATTACTATGATTTATCTAATAAACGTTTACAGGATTATATGGCACAAATGAATATATACGATTTAATTTAAACAAATAGGAAAGGAGCGGAGCAGCGCGCGAAAGAATTCTTGCTCCTTGGAAAAAATGGATAAATTTGATAATGCAATAGAGCTTTTTAAAATGGGAAGCAAAA
>JAUUNJ010000125.1 GCA_030844625.1 Roseburia sp.
TGATACTTCCGCTGTTCACCTCCCACAGTGAGGCAATCAATTTTGCAATGGTAGATTTTCCACTGCCGGAAGGTCCCACCAGTGCATTGACTGTTCCCTCCTTGATCTGCATATTAATACCGTGAAGTACTTCTTTTTCATGGTAGCCAAACGTAACATCACACAAATCAATCGAATAATCCTTCATTTTCTCTTGATTCTGCATTGGACGTTCTAATTCCTCCCATGACAAAATACCGGTTACTTCGCCCACAATGGTTCCCATTTTTCCCAAATCATCAGAGTAACTCATCACCGTAATCAACGGTGAAACTAACCCCAACGACAAAATCAGACACATAATCAAATCAGCAAGGGCAAGACTGCCGTTCATAAAAAAGATTCCGCCAATGGGCAGTACAGCAATGGTTGTGCAAGGCATCAATACCATGCCAATACTAAAAAATACATTACAGCGACGCATCCATTCTACATAACAGTCTGCCCCCTCCTTTGCAGCAATCTCAAATCTTTCATAGGAATTTTGCGCTTTACCAAATGCTTTGATGACTTCGATTCCGTTGATATATTCTACTGCCGTGTCATTTAAAATCTTTGTCTTATCCACTGTATTTTGATAGCTTTCCTCGTAGCCAATCATCATTCCCATATAAGCAAACATTCCAATGACAAGTGTTATCAGTGATACAAGTGCCATTCTCCAGTCAATTAGCAGCAAATAGACAAATACCGCCAAAGGTGCTAACAGATTTGCTGTAAATTCCGGCAGAACATGTGCCAATGTGGTTTCAATACTGTCCACCCGCTCTACCATAATATTTTTCAATGTCCCTGATGGAGTATCCTTCACCTGTCCTAACGGTACCCTCGCCAGTTTATCGCACAACCGTTTACGGATTGTGGCTAACACATAAAAAGTCGCCTTGTGGGAATAAGAGGTTGAAATTCCATGAAATACAACTCTCCCTAACCAGAATATCGCCATGATTGCACCGTCTTTTAAATAAAACTGCCAGTCACGGTTTCCGCCGATCAGCTTTGCCACAATATCTCCCATAATGACATAGGGTACAACACTACAGGCAACACCCAAAATTGCAACTAAGACACTTGCAACATACAGATTCTTTTTTTCACCTGCAAACTCAGCAAGCCAACTTGTTGCACTTTTTTCTTTTTGCTTCATTTAGTTCCTCCTTACTTTGATTAGCCTTAACTAACTCATGATTTATATTTAAGAGAAATCCAAACTGAATTTCTCTTATTGACCAATTTATATAATTAATTTTATAAAAATTTATTGGCTAGACACCACAGTTAAGAAATCCCCGTAGGATTTTCCAGTCTGATTCTGAATCGTCACCCAAATTTCACGCCCAGAAGTTCCTCCCAGCCTGCCGTATTGAATCTTTGCATCTGTAGTACATACTCCTTTGCCTCTGCCTTTGGCATATCATGGACAATGGCTTCAAACACTCCTGAAAAAAGTCCGCTTGCAATCATGTGAATTAATTTTTTATTGATTGGCTCTACGGAATATCCCATTTGCTTTAATGTTTCTATATAAGTATAGGTAGATTCTTCCTCCCTTAATACAAGTTGATGAACGAAATCATCATATCTGGTACCTTCTGCACACAGGATAATCATTTTGAATGCATCATAATTGTCGTAAATATAGTTAAGCATCTGACCTAGTGCATCCCCGGAAACATCTACCATCTGCTGTGTCTGTTCCTCTCCTGACAGTTTTTCAAAATCATCAATGGTGGTCCCCACAAGATTCAGAACATATTCTGCCTGCTCTCCCACCAACGCATCAAACAATTCCTCCTTGCTGCTGTAATATCCATAAAAGGCACCTGTTGTGACACCTGCCGCCTTTACAATATTTCTAAGGGATGCTGACCGAAATCCTTTTTCCATAAACTCCGCTTTGGCAGCTATATGAATTTTTTCCAACGTAGATTGCTTATCTTCCACTATGATTCCTCCTGTATATAACAGTGTTATATAACAATGTTATAAGTGTATAGCCAAATATACACTTTGTCAAGCACTTTTCATCCGTATAAAAAAAAGAAGGAATGTAAAGTCCTGCAAGCAGTCCTTATGAATTCCTTCTCTTTTTTGTATCATCATTTAATTTTCATTTTTATTCTCTTCAATTATTTTCTTGAAACGATCTATTCAACCTCTCTTATCATCCCATAGCTATACCGGTTATCTCCAAAATTTCTTGTAAGCACCTGATGCACACCGAGATGACAGTATTTATCTCTCTTTACTCCCTCGTCTGTTTCTACAATACAGGGAAGTCCATACTGATCTGCCGTTTCAAAAGCAAAGTCCATCAATGTTCGCATATGCCCTTGATTCTGATATTCTTCTGTCACAGCAAGCAGTTCAATCATCACAAACTTTCTTTTTTCCTTTTTCATTTTATTCTCAAGACTTTCCCCACCTTTTGAAATAAATTTCATAAATTTTACAACCCCTCCAAAACCAAGTGCTCCAAACATACCTTTTATTAAAGTAATTGCCGCCTTGGCAGGATATTTTGTGTCGGGTGTGGAAAGTGCAATATATCCCTCATGTTTCTCAGAAGTTGTGTATAACATCCCCGCCTGCATACAAGCCTTTGCAAAACCATTTATGTATTTCACCAGACGCTCTTTTTCTTCAAAAGGAAACATTCCTTTATCATGGTCCGGATAAACATAATTGGCATATGTCAATCCTATTTTATTAATTTCCATGTCTGTCAGATTTGTTACTTGAATCATTTGCTTTCTCCTACATCAAATATTATACTCTCTCTCCGGTAATACAAACCCAAAGTTTTTTCCTCCTAACCTGGATATTGTGGAATCCTGCTTCCTGAAAGAAACTTTTTAGCTGCTCCGGTGTATAGACGTTCATTCCCTCTACGATCCTGTTCCATATACAGTCCGGCTCTGACATCTCACAGATTACCATAAATGTTCCATCTGGTTTAAGTACACGCTGAACTTCATCAAATGCTTTCGGAATATCCGGCCAGAAATAAATGGTTTCAAATGCCGTGATTACATCAAATTTTCCATCCTTATAAGGAATTGCATCTGCACTTCCCTTTTTAATATCACATCGTTTCCCAATCTCTTGACGATTTATCTTCCTGCTTTTCTTTATACTTTCATCCGAAATATCAATTCCGGCAGCCTTTCCTCTTGGTGCAAGTTCCAGTATCCGCTCTACATTCTTTCCGCCACCGCATCCTATATCAAGAGCCACTGTGTCCTCTTTCCAGTCATAATGAGACAAACCCCATTTGGAAATGGATGTGTGCCCTAAATTCATGTTATTTAAAATTATTTTTCCCACGGTACCTTCCGGTTTACCAAAATTTTTTGTCCAGCCCATAGCATTACCTCTTCTAATCTTTTGGTTAGTCGCAACTAACTCTTTTCTTAGAATACAGGATTTATAGAAGAAAGTCAAATATTTTTTAGTTTCTCTATTTTTTACCCATGATAATGATACAGCCTCTAAAAAAATCCTCTTTTCCCTCTGATTATAATATTTATTTCATCTGCCAGCCTTCTGCCCGCTCTCTGACCTTAATAAAATCAAGATACCTGCCCTGCTGATTTATCAGTTCTTTGTGGTTTCCCTTCTGCACAATTCGTCCATCATCCACCACAAGAATCTGGTCGGCATTTTCTATTGTTGCAAGCCTATGGGCTATAGTGATGATTGTTTTGCCCTTCGTAAGTTTTGAAATTGCATTCTGAATCAGATGCTCGTTTTCCGGATCCACACTGGCTGTGGCTTCATCCAGTATGATGATTGGTGCATCTTTTAACATTGCTCTTGCAATGGAAATGCGTTGTTTTTCTCCTCCAGAAAGCGTTCCTCCGCCCTCACCGATTACCGTATCATAGCCATTCGGAAGTTCCATAATAAATTCATGACAACAGGCTTTTTTCGCTGCGTCAATCATTTCTTGTTCCGTTGCATCCGGCTTGCCAAAACAGATATTGTTGCGGATCGTATCATGGAATAGATACACATTTTGAAATACCATGGAAATATTTGATAAAAGACTGTCACAGGTAAACTCTCTTACATCATGACCGCCTACCATAATGCTGCCTCCATTTACGTCATAAAATCTGGCAAGCAGATTGCAGATGGTACTTTTTCCACTGCCGGAAGGTCCTACAATCGCCGTGGTTGTTTTCTCCTGAATCTGAAACGTAACATCTTTTAATATTTGTCGCCCACTCTCGTATCCGAAATCTACATGATGAAATGCAATATCAAAATTGGACAGTTTCATATCCTTTCCATTACCGTCAATGAAATGCTCCTCTTTCAATGCATCAATCTGGTTCATTGCCGTATTAATCACGCCAAGCACATGCGCACTATCACTGACAGGCTCCAATGAACCAAAGATACTAAACGAGAAAAATACAAACATCAGCATTACCGGTAGTTCCATCGCTCCTGTCATCCCAAGATAGCAGGCTGCTCCCGCAAGTGCCACTGACGCAAACTTTAACATCAAAAGATGACCACAATTTGCAGGGGTAAAACCGTATTCAATTTTAAGCCGTATGTCACGGTTCTCTCTTGTGGCTGCTTTCATTGCCTGCATAGAGTTTCCTCCCTGACCAAAAGATTTTACCGTAGGAAGTCCACGGACATATTCCAGTACCGCTACTGCCAGATTTTGTCCTGCTTCCGCTTCCACCGGTGCATTCTTTACACTATGGAAAGATACCAGCAAAAGAAACAAAAATGAAGCGATTGCCCCTGCAAGTGCAATCAGTGCCGTCACAGGAGAAAAGCATAGCAGACAAAGGAATACTACAAGAAAGTTTAAATATCCTCCCACAAAGTTATCGATCATTCGGATTCCCATATTTTCCAATGCATTCAGACCTGTTGTAATAGAGTTTAAAATATTTCCTGTACTGTTGTGCTGAAAATATCCCAATGACACTCTCTTTAATGCATCACCGATAGCCAATCTGTCCTTTGCTACAAGTTCATAGCTGATTGCCTCCTGAAATTTCGACCGCATATAATCAAAGAAAAACCGGAGCATTACAAATACTGCAATCAACAGAAAGCTGTATAAAACCCACTTTGTATCAAAAGTTTTCCCATCCTGCTCTGAAGTTATTAAAAGTCCGATGGTATATGCCGCCACCATAATGGGCATTGCCCCAAAAATGTGGGAAAAGAAGGAAAATAAAAAGCCTATGTACAATTTTCCCTTCCATTCTCCACACCAGTCAATAATTCGTTTTAAAGTCTTAAACATGATTTACCGCCTCCTTTTTCTCAGTTCCCAAGGACCATTTTTTCGCTCCCACATGGGCGTTCCACATGTCGCGGTACAATGGGCAGTTCTCAAGAAGTTCCTCCTGACATCCCCGGGCATAAATTTCACCGTTCTTTAACACAACAATATTATCCGCATTTTTTATTGTGGAAAGCCTATGGGCAATAACCAGCAGTGTTTTTCCCCTGGCAAGTTCTTTAATACTTTTTTGGATTTTATCTTCATTTTCAGGATCGGTGAATGCCGTAGCCTCGTCTAGGATGATGACCGGAGCATTTTTTAATATCATTCTGGCAATGGCAATTCTTTGTTTCTCGCCACCGGAAAGTCTTTTTCCTGCCTCTCCTGCCGGGGTATCATACCCCTTTGGAAGTTGCTCTATAAATTCTCTGCACTGAGCTGCCTCTGCTGCTGCATAAACCTCTGCATCACTTGCCTTTGGATTTCCCATTCGAATATTTTCTTTTAAGGAACAACGAAACAGGAAATTGTCCTGTGACACAAAGCTGACAGTATCCGCTAACTGTGATAATGGCATATCTTTAATATTGACGCCTCCAATCCGAATACTTCCCTCTGTCACATCATAAAATCTTGAAATCAGTTTTGCCACCGTGGATTTACCTCCCCCTGATGGTCCCACTAACGCCGTAAAGCTGCCCCTTGGAAGCTTTAGATCAATTCCATGAAGCACTTCATTTTCTTCATAAGAAAAATGTACGTTTTTAAGTTCCACATTAAAGTCTTTTAATTTTACATTTTGTTTCTTTTCGGGAAGCGGTTGCATTTCCAGATATTCCTGTAATTCTTCCACTGTCAACTGTATTTTTTTCATCTCATTGGCAAACACCTCAAGTTTTGCTAGGGAACCCACCATTGACATAGAAAGCATAACTGCAAGTGCTGCCTGGGGCGTTGTGATTGTTCCCTTTGCTCCAAGCAATAATGCCACCGGCAAAACCCCCAACAAGGTAGACGGGAACAGTGCAAATGCCAACTTCATTGTTACCCAAGTAGAGGAAAGCCATTTAATAACAAAGGTCCTGTAATTTAAAATAGCAGAGGAAAACTTTTCATAAGATTGCCCTGTTCTGCCAAATGCCTTTATGACTTCAATCCCTTCTACATATTCCACAATGTTACTATTCATCTGTGCGACAGCCTGGTTATATTTGTCAAAATTATTCCCACTGATTTGAAATGTCAGTCCCATACAGATTATAGAGAGGGGAAAAGTGACCAAAGATGCAAGAAACAAACGCCAATCTATGCAGACAAGCGCAATCATGCTCACAATGGGTAAAACAATATGTCCACTTCCCTCCGGCACCATATGTGCCAGCGGTGGTTCAATATCCTCGATTTTATCCATCATAATGCTTTTAATTTCTCCAATGCTGTGTTTTGTCACTTCCCCAAGAGGTGCGTGCAAAAACCGGTCTGCCACACGATTGCGCAGTCCCTCCAGAATATGATACGCTGCATAATGGCTTGCCGTTGTAGATAAGCCAAAACATACTACCTTTAACACATATGCTGCAAATGCCCACAGGCTCCAGAAGAAAATTTCCTGTGTTGTAACAGTCCCATTTAGGAACAGACAGATTACCCGGTAAAAACAGTAAAAGGGGACAAGTCCTGATGTGACACTGAGTACCGATAAAATAACGGATAAAATCAGTTTTGCTTTACTCTCCCTTGCATAAGACAGAAGACATGACAGAAAATTCTTATCTTTTGTCCTTTCTCCCTGAGACAAATTTTGTTGATTCATATATAAACTCCTTTCGTTTTATAAAATAAGAGCGGTTAGTTTCCGCTAACCGCTCTTATTATAACAACTTCCTTTTTTCTTTTCTGTCCCATCCCGTTTCTTTGGTCCCGATTGGACAACAATATT
>JAUUNJ010000126.1 GCA_030844625.1 Roseburia sp.
AAAAAGACTTATATAGGCTTACGGTTTTTGCATTTTCATTTATAGTATAAATTTTCACGCTGGATTGCTCATCATTATCATAGTAATATACAGGTACTCGTTTTTGTGTATGATTATCATATATAATCAAATGTTTTGTATCCGGATTGCCATCCAGATCTGCATCAACAAAATATGCTGCATGTGCCTGAAAAAACCATTTCATATTCTCACCCTGAGGTGTCAATACTTTATCTGATACTGTGGAATTCTCCCAATATGTTGGATGCCCCAAAATCCACATGAGTTCCTGTTTCTCATAATTAATCTTCATCACTGAATGAAGATTTCTTAAATTCACCATTACAGTCTTTTCATCTGTATTGTATTCAATGGAATTCAGGTGTGCCCAATCGGAAGTACATACATACTTATGATCAATATAATCCTTTATTTTTATTTCATTCAATACCTGCCCATTTTTTCTGTCGACTTCAATAACAGTATCTTCATAGGTTTTGCCCTTTACACAATTACTTCCCATTACAAAATTGCCATTGTCCAGTTCTGCAAAATCGTGATGAGCTCCCTTTTCAATATTATATGTTTTGTGAAATCTGCCCATCTGGTCAACTTCAAACAACTGGGTTGAAGCCGGGTTTGTAAATGTAAGACGGGTAACACCTTTATTAAGAAACAGAAAACGCCCCTTTGAAATCGGCTGAAAGCCATAAGTTTTAGGAGATTTGGCAAAGGCATAACGTATGTCTCCATTTCGATCAAATACATAAGGATAAATTCCATCATCCCCACCATATACCAATGTAAGGTCATAAAGATATTTTTCTTTTGACAAATCCTTTGTTACTTTTATGGTAGAACTTTTCCCTTTTAAAGGTGCCATTTTTAATATGAAGTCTTCCGTCTTAATCTTTCTGCCAGATTTATTAAAGAATTCCATGACAACAGTATTCTCATAATCCGCATAAAGACCCATTATCGGAATTTTGTGTTCTGTTGTTGCCGGGATTTTATATGATATATCGCAGTCAGAGGTCTTTCCCTTTACAGTCACTCTAACGCTATAAGGCTTTTTTGTATGAAGCAGAGCCAAAGCACACAATGGTGCATACTTGTACGGATTTTTAATTACAAGTATCTTTTTCAGAGTATAATCCCCACTTTTTTGCAAATTATTAACAGCACATTCAACAGACCTTGAAAAATGCGGATAGGAATTTCTTTGATTAATATTAGATGTAATATTAAGATTAAAATCCCTTTTTGTCATTTGATCATATTTATGTGCCTGCTCTTTCATCCACTTAGATGATTTTATTATTATTTCTGTACCGAACATATCTGTATATGTTCTCCTCGCCTTTTCTGTCACACGTTTTACAAAATTAGATGCCATATTTTTCTAATTCTCCCATAATATAATCAACACTATCTTCTATTGTTTTACCGGTAGTATCTATTATAATATCCGGATTTTTTGGAATTTCATAAGCGCTTGTAATACCTGTAAAGTTAGGAATTTCATTATTTCTTGCTTTTTTATAAAGCCCCTTTATGTCCCTCTTTTCACATTCCTCTAATGGTGTACTTACATAAACTTCAATAAAATCTTCATCTCCAATAATATTGCGTGCATTCTTTCTGTCCTTTTCATATGGAGATACGAGAGATGTGACAACAATAAGCCCTGCATCGTTCATCAGCTTGCACACTTCAGCAACTCTTCTGATGTTTTCAATTCTGTCCCCTTCTTCAAACCCGAGATTTCTGTTCAATCCCATTCTCACATTATCTCCATCAAGAACCATAGTGTGTTTTCCAGCCGCAACAAGACGTTTTTCTACCCCATTTACCAGTGTAGACTTTCCTGCACCCGACAAACCGGTAAACCATAACGTTTTTGGCGTCTGTCCCTTTTGTTTCGATCTGATTTCTCTTGTAACATCCATCTCATGCCATGTAAGGTTATTTCCACGTCTCAGCGCATGTTCAACAACACCACATGCCGATGTCATATTTGTAACTCTGTCTATTAATATAAAACATCCTAAATCTCTGTTTTTCTTAAATTCGTCAAATACAATCTTGTCACTGATTGAAATATCGCAGGAAGCTATTTCATTTTTGTGCAGCTTTGAAGTTGGTATATGAGTTCCCTCATTGACATCTACTCTGTATTTTATTTTCATCACTGTAGCCGGTATCATTTTTGTGCCAAGCTTTAAGAAATAATTCTTTCCCTCCACCAGTTCAGAATCATCCATCCACAAAATCTCTGCTGTAAACATATTACTCACTGTAAGTTTTTCATTGGAAGTAAGAACGCATCCTCTGGAAACATCCACTTCTTTATCCAGACATATATTAACAGCCTGTCCTTTATATGCTGACATTTCTTCTCTGTCGGTTACGAGAATACTCTTTACCTTAGCCTTCTCACCGCTTGGCAGGGCTGTAATTTCATCACCAACTCTTACTTTACCGGATGCAATCTGACCCTGAAATCCTCTGAAAGTTCTGTCCGGTCTGCACACTCTCTGGATTGGTAAAATAAAATCTCTGCTTTCCTCATTTTCACTAACGTCAATGGTTTCCAGATAATCCAACAATGTTTTTCCCTCATACCATGGTGTGTTATCCGATTTGTTTGTAAGATTATCACCAACTGTTGCTGATACGGGTATAATCTGAACAGAGGAAAATTTAAATTCCTCTATCATTTCTTCTATGTCAATCTTCAATTTTCCAAATTTGAATTTGTCATATCCTATAAGATCCATCTTATTTACTGCAAATACAATATGCTTAATTCCCATTAATGCGCATATACGGGTATGTCTTTTTGTCTGTACCAGAACGCCCTGAGAAGCATCTACAAGAATAACTGCCAAATCAGCAAAAGATGCTCCAACTGCCATGTTCCTTGTATATTCTTCATGACCCGGAGTATCTGCTACAATAAAACTTCTTTTTTCTGTTGTAAAATAGCGATAGGCTACATCAATGGTGATTCCCTGTTCTCTTTCTGCCATAAGACCGTCTAACAACAGCGAATAATCTATTTCTCCTCCTGTACTTCCGACCTTACTGTCTAACTCAAGAGATTTTTCCTGATCTGTAAATAATAACTTTGCATCATAAAGCATATGACCAATTAAAGTTGATTTTCCATCATCTACACTTCCACATGTAATAAATTTTAATAAACTCTGCATTTTAGAAATATCCCTCTCTCTTTCTTCTCTCCATACTGCCAGCCGCTTCATGGTCAATGACCCTGCTTGTCCTCTCCGAAGAAACTGCACTTAATGTTTCTTCAATAATTGCATCTAAAGTATCAGCATCTGACTCTACGCCACCGGTTAATGGATAGCATCCTAGTGTTCTGAATCTGACCTTTTTCATTTCCGGTGTTTCACCAGGCAAAAGTTTCATTCTGTCATCGTCTACCATAATAATGTTGCCCTCTCTGTATACCACAGGTCTGTAATCCGCAAAATACAAAGGAACAATATCAATATTCTCTCTTCTTATATACTGCCATATATCTTTTTCCGTCCAGTTAGAAATAGGAAATACTCTTATACTTTCCCCTTTGAAAATCTTGGTATTATATAATTTCCACATTTCAGGTCTCTGATTTTTAGGATCCCACGCCTGTTCATTATTTCTAAAAGAAAAGATTCTTTCTTTTGCTCTGGACTTTTCCTCATCACGTCGTCCACCGCCAAAAGCAGCATCAAATCCATATTTATTTAATGCTGCTTTCAGTGCCTGAGTTTTCATTATATCTGTATATGCCGAACCATGATCAAATGGGTTGATTCCGTTTTTAACCCCCTCCTCATTGGTATAAGTCAGCATCTCTATACCATATTTTTTTGCTGTTTCATCTCTAAATCGAATCATTTCCTTAAATTTCCATGTCGTATCAATGTGTAAAAACGGAAATGGTGGTTTCTCCGGATAAAAAGCTTTCAATGCCAGATGAAGCATTACAGAGCTGTCTTTTCCAATAGAATATAACATTACCGGATTTTCACATTCTGCTGCAACTTCTCTTATAATGTAAATTGCTTCTGCTTCTAATGCGTCTAAATGCGACATATTATTCATAATAAATTGCTCCTTTGTTACAAAAATTTACATTTTTTTATTATATATTAATTTACTTTAATTGGCAAGGTTGCCCGCTAATTGATTATCTCTATATAATATCCGCTTTTGTACAGACCTATACTATGCTTAAAATAAATATCATACTTATCTTCTTCAAAATCATTTAAGGATATAGAATCTGTTGTGCTGATTCTTGCAAAATATTCCGGTCTTTCCTGTTTTGTTTCTGAAAAATCTCTCACATATGTATGTGTTTTTCCTACAAAATAGATTGCTTTCAACAAATGATCCGGCAAAGTCACATATAAAATGTTTTCTTCAATATACATTTTAATTCTTGCCATGTCCTGTTCCGGCTCCAAATCACACTGTGGATTCTTTTTTGCCAGTTTTCTCAAATGTTTACTTCGTTCTGCCTCATTCCTATAACATTCCTCCAATACCGGTTCCGGCAATTTTTTTCCACAACTGGTATCAATTGATTCACACTGCCTTGTTTCATATATTTTCCCCAAAAAATAATCGCTGTCAGTATCCATGGCTTTACCCATTTCCTTAATTTCAAATTTGAATTCATAAGCTCTGTAATATCCATGATTCACCGAGAACAAATTTAACATTTCGCCTGTATTATAATCAATTTCTGCTATCTCACCTTTAAATTTATCATTTGCCTCTTTAATTTTTCCGCTCATTGCCATTATTTTTCCTGAATCCGCTTCAAAAACAGCATTGGATCTTATATTGGACCTTTTTAACGGAAATTCTTTTAATAAACTAACAGTCCTCTTTTTCTCGTTTATCGTATAAATCCGAACAAAAGATTTTTTAGAATCATCATAATAACTGACCGGTCTTCGCGCCTGCGTATGATTATCATATATAATCAGATGTTTTGTATCCGGGTTTCCGTCCAAGTCAGCATCAATAAAATAAGACGCATGGGCCTGAAAAAACCAGCGCATGTTTTCTCCTTCCGGTATTAATACTTTATCTGCCACAGCGGAACCCTTCCAAAATTCCGGATTCGCCAGAATCCACACCAATTCCTTCTTTTCATAATTGATTTTCATTACAGAATGAAGATTTCTCAAACATACCATAACCGTTTTTTCATCTTCATTATATTGGACAGTGTTAAGATGCGCCCAATCCGCTGTATCAACATATTTAGAATCAATGTAATCTTTAATTTTGATTTCAGTTAAAACATTCCCTGTTTTTCTGTCTATCTCTACAACAGTATCCTCAAAAGTATTTCCATCAAATGCGTTACTTGCTGTAACAAAATTTCCTTTCTCCGTTTCCGCAAAATCGTGATGGGCTCCTTTTTCCACATTATATGTCCGATAAAATCTTCCCATCTGGTCAACCACTGACAACTGTGTTGCAGCAGGATTTGTGGCAGTCAGCCTTACTATTCTTTTGTTCAAAAACAAAAACTTACCGCCGGATATGGGCTGAAAGCCATAGGTCTTTGGTGCCATAGAAAAACAGAATCTTATATCTCCATTACGGTCAAAAGCATAGGGATATATTCCGTCATCCCCACCACCATAAACTAACGTAAGATTATAAAGGTATTCTGATTTAGATAATTCTTTTGTAATTTTAATTTCAGAATTTTTCCCCTTTAATGGTGCTACCTGCAATTTAAAAGTCTTTTCTTTTACACGCTTCCCTTTCAAGTCCAAAAGTTCAATCATAACTGTATTCTCAAAATCAGGGTATAAACCCATAATCGGTATTCTATGATTTGTATTTTTCCCAACCTGATAACTAATATCGCAGTCTGATGTTTTTCCCTTAACAGTAACCCTTACTCTATATACCCCTTTTGTCTTAAATAAGGCTAATGCACACAAAGGCGAATATTGATATGGATTTTTAATCACAAGAATATTTTTAAAGGTATTTCTGCTCTTTTTCATCAATTCGCAAATTACCCATTCTATCTCCCTCGATAAATTAGGATAAGAAATTCTTTCCTCTGCGTTAGACGTGACACATCTTCTTCTATTTCCTTTTGTCTGTTTTTCGTGCAAATATGCCTGTTCTTTCATCCAATTTGAAGACTTAATTTCCACATTACCATATAGTTTTCCACCTACAAGACTCTTTCCTTTCCCCAGCATCTTTTTAATAAAATTATCTTCCATGTTTTCTGCCATTCTCCCTGACTTCCTACTGTACATATACTATTTTAATTTTTATATTGATACAAATATGAGATTCAGTTCAGCCATGCGATACTAAAAAGAAGTATTCAAAATCTGCTTGCAGAATTTTGAATACTTCTTTTTAGTATCATATGGTGAACCACCACAGCAAAAAATCTGCACTTCGTGCAGATTTTTTGTTGATGGCTGAACTGAAAATTTCAGGCTGATGGCTGAACTGAAAATTTCAGGCTGATGGCTGAACTGAAAGTTTCAGGCTGATGGCTGAACTGAAAATTTCAGGCTGATGGCTGAACTGAAAGTTTCAGGCTGATGGCTGAACTTTTCATGTCTATATTTCCTTTGTAGTCCACTGGCTCACATCCCAAATGTCTGTTGCCCAATTTTCATAAAATTCCGGTTCATGACATACCATAAGAATACTTCCTTTATACGCCATAAGAGCTCTCTTTAATTCTTCCTTTGCATCCACATCCAGATGGTTTGTAGGTTCATCAAGAAGAAGTATGTTGGTCTCTCTATTAATCAATTTACACAGCCGGACCTTTGCCTGTTCTCCTCCACTTAAAACTCTCACCTGACTTTCAATATGTTTAGTTGTAAGTCCGCATTTTGCCAGTGCACTTCTTACTTCATACTGAGTATAGGCTGGAAATTCATTCCATATTTCCTCCAGACAGGTATTTCTGTTTTCCTCTTTTATTTCCTGTTCAAAATATCCAATGCTTAAATAATCTCCTAATTCCACTTCGCCGTAAATAGGCTTGGTAAGCCTCAGAATACTTTTGAGAAGTGTTGTTTTTCCGATTCCGTTGGTACCAATGACTGCAATTTTCTGCCCCAGCTCCATTGTCACATTAATCTGCACAGACAATGGGTCCTAATAAACGATAAC
>JAUUNJ010000127.1 GCA_030844625.1 Roseburia sp.
TTCTGCCTTGTTTTTATTTACATAATATTTTCTGATAAGCAGTGATAGAAACAAAATAAATAGATTTCTATTATAGAAAAAATATGTGCTTTTGCAGAGTAAGGGGATATGATAGAATGAAAATTATATAGAATTAGTTTTGATGGAGAAGAATATTGATTGAGGGGAGACAATTAAATGTATTATCAGACAAATTATATATCCCCGTTGGGACTTGTGACATTAGTTTCTGATGGAAAAAATCTTGTGGGATTGTGGTTGGAAAATCAGAAATATTTTTGTAGTACGGTGAAAGAAGAAATGATATCAAAAGATGAACTGCCCATCTTTACAATGGCAAAGGAGTGGCTGGATCGATATTTTGCAGGTGAGAAACCGTCACCTACAGAATTGTACTTAGCACCAAAGGGTGGAAATTTTCGCCAGGATGTGTGGAAAGCACTTTGTGAAATTCCTTATGGGGAAACAGTTACATATGGAAGTATTGCAAAAAAATTAAACGCTGGCTGTGCGCAGGCTGTTGGTGGAGCTGTGGGACACAATCCCATTTCTATCATTATTCCCTGTCACAGAGTGGTGGGAGCAAACGGAAGTCTGACCGGATATGCAGCAGGAATTGATAAAAAGATATGGCTGTTGAATCATGAAGGCGCGGATGTGGAACAATTTTGGATTTCCACGAAAAGAAAAGAGTTGGGGTGAATCAAATGGATTTTGTACAATTTGTTAAACATATAGAGGAACATAATTGGAAAGTACATGGAGTACAAATTATGAAGGATGGTGAAGTTTTACATCAATACGGAGATGTGGCAGAACAAAGATATCCCATCTATTCTGCAACGAAAGCAATTACTTCCACAGCCGTAGGACTTGCTGTAGATGAAGGAAAATTTTCCATAGAGGAATCTGTCTGGGAATATTTAAAAGGAGAAGTCCCGGCATATGCGTCCCAAAAACAAATTGACAATTTAAAAAAAATTACAATCAGGCGTCTGCTTACCATGTCTGTAGATGGGTATCCATTTCGACCGGAAGGAAATAACTGGCTGGAGTTTTCTCTGATGTATCCGTTGAAACAAGTAGAAATACCATTCTTTTCTTATTCAAATATTCCTGCATATCTGGTGAGTGTGGCATTGGAAAAAGCATTGAATGAACATTTGATTTTCTATTTGACACCCCGTTTATTGGAGCCCCTTTCCATAAAAAATCCTCCTTATGGAAATTGCCCGTCAGGTCATTTTTATGGTGCTTCAAAAATGGAATTAACCGTGGAAGAACTGGGAAGACTTGGAAGGTTGTATTTGCAAAAAGGCTGTTTTAATAATCAGCGTATTTTGTCAGAGTCTTGGATAGAGCAGGCAACAACCAGTCACATTAGTAATTGTGAGGGAGGATATGGCTATTTTATCTGGAAATACGAGAACGGATATCGAATTAGTGGTAAATGGGGACAGAGGTGTTTTGTTTTTCCGGAAGAAAAAATGACAATTACTTATTTGGCGAATATGAAGTCCGGTTCTGAAATATTGACAGAAACAATGGAAAAGTTTTTGAGAGAAAGATAATCCCCTTTTATGTAAGCAGGGCATTAGCCCTGCCTCTGTATTTAGCACTCTTCTTTATGGGGTTTCTTCTTACAATCATAAAGTATAGGAGCTACTAATTCTAATTTTTCTTTTAGCATATTTTCAAGGGCGGTAATTTTGCCTATCATATCTTCTACAGATTTATTAATTTCAATTAAATCTTTTTGGCGACAATCCATTGAAATAGCTTTTTGTAATTTTTCGCCCTCTGCATTTAGAATGTGTGCAATAGCGGCTTCTTCTAATGCGATAGACTGCAATAATGAAGCGGCTGCATCACATTTATCAATGCCGGGACATTCGATTTTTGGCATACTCATATAAATTTTCCTCTTTCCTGTTTTAGTATAGTATATTCAATAAAAGAAAAAAGGTAATTGCAATTATTATATCTTTTGCAGAATAAGGGGATATGATAAAATATAAAAAGCGAATTGAAAATTAAAATAAGATTCCAAGTAAAATGATTGGGAGAAAGGAAAATAATCCGACCATACACTGAAAGGAATAGTTGGATGAAAAGAAATGAAATGAGTGAAAATAATAAACAGCCAAAAATAATAGCGGTGACCGGAAAAGGTGGTGTAGGAAAAACATCACTGGCAGGTGTCATGGTTAAATTATTAGTGGAGGCTTATCCGGATAAAAAAATACTGGCTATTGATGCAGATCCGGCGGTGGGATTGTCCACAGTTTTAAATGTTGATGTGGTAAAAACCATTGATGATATCCGTAAAGAAGTTATTAAGACAGTGGAAGATGGAGATACGAAATCTGCCATTGAATTGTTGGGTGAGGCGAAATATGAAATGTACGAGGCGATTGTTGAAAAAGACGGGTATGCCTTTATCGCCATTGGACGCCCGGAGTCGGCAGGATGTTACTGCAAGATTAATTCTTATCTAAAAGAAGTGATTACAATGCTGTCTTCACAGTTTGACTATGTGGTTATTGACGGAGAGGCAGGAATTGAGCAGGTGAATCGAAGAGTCATGGAAAAAGTAACTCATCTGCTGCTTGTCACAGATGCAAGTAAAAAAGGTTGCCAGGTAATTCAGACAATCAGGAAAGTGGCAGATGAGCTGGTAATGTATGAGAAAATCGGAGTTATTGCAAATCGTATTCCAAGCAGTGAAGTTACCAAAATGATGGATCTTGGAGGTTTACCGCTGCTTTCAGCAATTGAGTCTGACATGGAACTGGCGGCATGTGATATGAGAGGCGAAAACGTATTTTATTTACCGGATGATGCAAAAATTGTTGCCGGTGCAAAGTGTGCCCTTGAAGCAATGGAAATTCTATAGTTTGAGACAATAAATTTTGGTCTTATGCAATGGAGTTACTTTAAATGATTCGTAGATTGGAGAATTTTTGTGAGAGATTTAAAACATCTTTATTATTTTGAAAAACTTTTGGATGATGTCAATAATGATTTGGTCAGAAAGGCACAGAGTGAGGGGAAAATAGCGGTGGGAGCAGTCTGTTTTCAAATTCCGGAGCCTTTGTTAAATCTTCCGGGATGTTTTTCTGTCCGACTTCGTGCACCGCGAACGGGGTCTATGGAAATGGGGAGTTACTATCTGAGCAATATGTTGTGTGAAGGATGTCGTGCGATTTTGGAGCGGGCAATAGAAGGCGGATATGAATTTTTAGATTGTATTATTGCACCGGATGCCTGTTCCCAGATGAATCGTTGTGTAGAGAATATAGAACATCAAAATTTATGTTCTAAGGAGAAATTTTTTGTATCTTATTCCGATGTCCCAATGAAAAGTGATGAGACAGCACTGCACCATTATGTAAAACAAATGAAAATGCATGTGCTGGAGCCATTGCAGGAGCATTATGGTATTGATATTTCAGACAATGCACTGCGGCAGGCAGTTGAAGAGCAAAATAGAATCAGCCGTCTGATTACGGAAATCGGAACCTATCGCAAGGAGGAAAATCCAAGGATTACAGGATATGAGTTTGGGGTGCTGTGTCTTGCATCCTATTGTTGTCCGAAAGATTTAATCTTAGAAAAACTGGAGGAAACAGCAGAGGAACTAAAGACGAGAGAGCCGGATGAAAAGTTACCTTATCGAGCCCGGGTGGTAATGGTTGGTTCAGAAATTGATGATCCGGGATTGATTCGACTGGCAGAAGAAGCGGGAGCTCTGGTGGTGGCAGACAGATTTTGTTTTGGCTCTCTGCCGGGACGTCAGGAAATTATTTTGAATAATCAGGAAGATGTATTATTGCAGATTTGTCGTACATATATCAAATGGGGACAATGTCCAAGGTTTATGAATACGGAAAAAATTAAAGAACGTCAGGAATATGTGGACCGGATTGCCAAAGAATATCATGCGGACGGATTAATATATCAGCAGATTAAGTTCTGTGATTACTGGGGATACGAGAGAGCTTCCGCATTTCATGTCATGCGCCAGGAATATGGTTATCCGGTGTTATCTGTGGATCACCCTTATGTTGTGGGGGCATCGGGACAGCTTCGAACACGTATTCAGGCATTTGTGGAGAGTCTGGAGATAAAAAGAATTCAGGGAGAAAGGAATACATATGTCAGGTAAACTTGGAAGTGAACCGCTAGGAAGGTTTTATACAGGAAAAAAGGCAAAGAAAAGACGTGAATGGCGTGGTTTTAAAGATACATGGTATGATTATGTCCGGTGGCTTGGTTATTGGAAAACATTGATTACATTTATCATAAAGCCTAACAATCTGAGAGGCTTTTTCCGTTACCGTTGGATGATGAATTATCTATCCCTGCCGGATTTTATGGATCGCCATACAGAGGGGATGAGAGGCGTCCAGCTTCGCATGGCACATCAGGCACTTGGACTGATTGTGACGGATATCTGCGATATGTTGGGCAACATTTTTAAGGCAGACCCGGAAATAGGAAATGACAAAAAGCTGAACAGCAAAATCGTACTTTTCGACGAAAATATGATGAGTACATTAATGGGCGGTTTTCCCAATCTGACATGGTTATCGGTGGAAGTGCCGGCGGTATATACCAGTTCCATGATGTCACAGGATGGTGTAAGCTATTATGTGGATACGACCCATGAGTATGGTGTGCCAACGGATGTGTGCCCAATGCCGGCAGCAGAATTAGGTGTGGCGCTGGCAGGAGATTTTCCGCTCATTGGATGCTGTGCCGTGCAGTGCAATACCACATGCGACGGCAGTCTTATGGGAAATGGAATTGAAGCGCGAGCTTTTAAGATTCCCACCTTTCAGCTTGCTGTGCCAATCCGGCACAGGCAGGAGAGTGTACAGGAATATGCGGCACAGGAGGTTGTGAACGCCATTCATTTTATAGAGAAACAGACGGGAGAAAAATTTGACTGGGATGCATTTTTTGCAAGTATGAAACGCTTTAATAAGGAAACGCAGGAATTTTTAGAATGGATGGATATTTCAAAAACAGATTATCCACAGGTCATTGGTGTCACTCTGGCATTATACCGCTATGGTGTCTATCAGGCTGCCGGAGGACGAAATCAGACATTTTTGGATATGGACAAAAAACTGACAGCATTGGCAATTAAGGGATATCAGAGCAAACAGCTTGTGGCGAAAGAACATCGCCATCGTGCCATAACATGGGGCGTTCAGGCGGCGTATTACACAGCACTTCCAATATGGCTGATGAACTGTTGGGGAATTGTACCGGTTGCGGATATGTTGAGCATGGTTTCCACGGAAATGGTGAATACGGAAGACAGGCATCAGGCGATGCTTGACCTTGCATATCTCTATGAAAATATGATTATGAGAAACCGTTCCAACGGAGGATATGAAACCGGCGTGGAAGCCTTATGGCGTTATTGCCAGATGTTTCGCATTGACATTGTTATTATGTATGTGCATATGGGATGTAAGGCAATGTCCGGGTATCATGGACTTTTTGAGGAAGAGGCGAGAAAACATGGGGTACATATGATTTGGGTGACACACAATTTAATGTGTCCTCATGATGGAAGCAGACGTGATATGAGAACGGAAATCAACCGCTATATGCGGACCGTTTTAAGAGAAGAACCGTTAGATCCTTCTCTGGAAGATTTTGACGATGCAAAAAATTGGTAAGAAAGGTATTAAGATATGGGACAATATTTTGGAGGCTGCGATGTTGGAAGCACATATACAAAATGCGTGATTATAGATGAACATGGAAAGATTGCTGCCAGTGTGATAAAAAGAAGCCGTATTAATCCGGTTTTAAGTGCACAGGATGCACTGGAGAATGCCATAGCACAGGTAAAAGAACTGACCTCAGCAGAGGAACTTACCTATTTGATCGGTACCGGGTATGGTCGAAACAAGGTACCCTTTGCGGATGAAAATATTTCAGAAATCAGTTGTCATGCCATGGGAGTGCATGTTACCAATCCGGATATTAAAGCAATTATTGATATTGGGGGACAGGACGTCAAGGGAATTGCCATTGATACAGACGGAACCGTCCTTAATTTTGCAATGAATGACAAATGTGCTGCCGGAACAGGACGTTTTTTTGAGACAATGGCTCATGCCTTTGAAATGTCACTGGAAGAATTTTCAGAATTGTCATTGAAGGCAAAGAATGTAATTCCTATTACATCCCAATGTGCGGTATTTGCAGAGAGCGAAGTGATTTCACTGGTAGGGGAAGGAAAACCAATGGATGAAATTGCGGCAGGAATTCAATTATCTGTTGCAAAACGCTGTTTTGTCATGGCAAAAAAAGCAGGTGTGACAGATTCTGTAACGCTGACCGGAGGATGTGCAAAAAACGAGGGACTAAAGAGAGCCATTGAAAAGGTTTTGAAAGTAAAAGTGGTTGATTTAGCTGTTGATCCACAACTGATGGGAGCACTTGGGGCGGCAGAGTTTGCAAGGCAGAAGGGAATGGTAAGAGATGTTAGTGCTTAAAATAATCGGGATTATTCTACTGGTTTTTGTGGTTTTATTTTTACTAAGTATCGTAATTTATTTCTTTAATCTTGATATGAAGTTTGCCTCAAAGTTGATTAAGCCGCTGACTGCTTACTATGATTGGGCAAAGCAGAGACGAGATGGGAAAAAGGAATGTTCAGAGAAATAAAGATAGGAAAAAATTATGCAATTGTATGATCAGGAAATTCTTAAGTTTCAAAAAATCATAGCAGAATATCCAATGAAAAGAGATAATATGGAAGAAGTGTGGCAGATGTCAGAGCAGGAAGAAATAATTCTTCGAAGTGATATGGCTTATGAGCTGGGGGGTGGAACCATGGCAGCTGTCAGTGGGCTTGGGTTTACGGTTTCTAAGGAATTGGTACCCGCAGATCAAATTATGTGTATTGGACCAGACCTTGCAGAGATCCGACAAGATACAGCATATGCCAGAATAACATTCATCCGTTTAAATAAAAACACCATTGAGGGCAAAGTGGACGAACAACTTTATTCCGCAATCCGGCGTATTGATTATACCCGGTATCATATGTACCCCAAGGGATTTATGATGCGGATATCTTCGGTGAAAGAGAGAGAAGTTGTAAGAGTTTCGAAGAAAGC
>JAUUNJ010000128.1 GCA_030844625.1 Roseburia sp.
TAGCTAAGTTGATATGTCTGGCATGTTTTATAATAGTGCCATCAACTATTAGCAGACCGGAAATTACCGGGACAGGCTTCTGCGAATGGCTGTCAAGATTAATATATTCCATGGACAGTCCGGACAATTTATTTCCTTCCATTCATTGCCTTGAAAATTGGATTTGCTTTAGAGGAGCGATGAAATGCAAGAAGGTGGGAAATGGATACAGAGCAGTAATGTTTATGGCAGCTCTTTTGGTGTTTGCCTCAACGTTACTTGTTAAGCAGCACGTTTTTGTGGATGTGATTGGAGGAATTGCAGTAGTAGAAGCAGGGCTTTTCCTGTCAAAAAAATTGAGAGCATCCAGAATATATTTTATATTGGAACGCAAATTGGTGAGAGATGAAAGATAAAAAGAAAAAGCTTATCTGGTTCATGGTATTTATTGCGCTGGTGATAGTAACGTTATATACTATAGTCAGACAAAATGAATCATTTTCCCTAAGTGGGTTTTTAGAATTTATATCTACAGCGTCATGGCAGTGGATTTTTTTGGCATTTATAAGTATGTTTGGGTTTATTATATTTGAAGGTCTTGCAATACTGGTTATCTGTCGTGCTTTTGGATATAAGAAAAGAATTACCAGAGGAATTGTTTATTCGGCGCCGGATATTTATTTTTCGGCAATTACACCATCAGCAACAGGTGGTCAGCCGGCTTCAGCATATTTTATGATGAAAGACAAAATACCGGGGGCTGTTACTACCATTGTACTTCTTATAAACTTGACTTTATATACAACTTCAATTATTCTAATAGGTATTGTGTGTTTTATTACAAGACCGGGAATGATAGCAGAATTCAGCACATTGTCAAAATGTATGATATTTGCAGGATTTATAATTCAGTTTATATTAATGACAGTATTTTTGCTGTTGGTATATAGAGAAAAAATAGTAATGAAAATTGCCTCAGTTGTAATGAAACTGTTGAACAGGATTCACTTAATGCACAATATTAAAAAAAAGCAGGAACATTTGAAAGAGGTTGAACAGCAGTACAAGGATTGTGCGGCTGCCATTAAAAATCACAAAAAGCCGTTATTCTTGGCATTTGTGTTTAACTTTTTACAGAGAATCTCACTGATTATGGTTTCCGTCTGCGTATATATGGCCAAAGGCGGAGAATTATCGAAGGCGTTTGATGTGTTTACTGCCCAGGGATATGTTGTTTTGGGCTCAAACAGCGTTCCGATTCCGGGAGCGGTTGGAGCGGCGGATTATTTGTTTATAGATGGTTTTGGCCATATTGTTAAGGACCCGGTAAGTATTGAACTTTTTAGCAGAGGCATATCTTTTTACTGCTGTATCCTTATATGCGGCGTGATTACGTTAGCTGTCTATCTGGCAGAAGGATTGAAAGGAATGAAGCGAAAGAAAAAATGATAGGTTTTTATGATTATACAGTAATTCTTACATATTTGTCCGTATTATCTGCAGGAGCGGGGATTATCGTGTCTTTAACCGGTGCAGGGCATCCATATATAGGAACAATGTTTTTAATGTTATGTGGACTGTGCGACACTTTCGATGGAAAGGTAGCACGATCAAAGCAGAATAGAACAGAAAAAGAAAAAGATTTTGGTGTACAGATTGATTCGCTGTCAGATTTGGTTGCTTTTGGTGTACTTCCAACATGTATTGGCATGGCATTATACAAAAGAGATCTGTTTATGGGACCTCATAATGTGCTTTCCAGAGTTCCTTATTGGTTTATTCTGATTATCAGTGCATTATTTATTTTGTGCGCGTTAATACGATTGGCATATTTTAATATTATGGTGGAAGAGACGCAGAGCGACAGCCTGGGTGATGAAAAATACTATTTCGGATTACCGGTAACTTCAACGGCTCTGATTTTCCCCACATTTTTGTTGATTCAGCATTTCCTGTGTTTAAATATTTCGTTTGTATATTACATAATTTTAATTATAGTAGGAATTTTGTTTATACTTAGATTTAAACTCAGAAAGCCTAATTCAAAAGAGATTTATCTGATGGTGCTGGCGGGGGCAATTGAATTTCTGATTGTGCTGGCAATTAAGATTTTAATGAAAAGACCTTAAGGTGAAGAAACAGTTATAAAGCAGAGATATCATATGAAAGACAATATAAAAGAAGAATCAGGAATATTAAAATTTTTATATCATACGGTGCCGGGAAGAATGGTACTGAAGCTGATTACGTGCCCCACAATTTCTAAAATTGGTGGGGCATATATGGATTCAAGACTATCCGGAATTCATATTAAAGGGTTTATCAAAAGGAATAAAATTGATATGAGTCAATATGAAAAGACGGATTTTAAGTGCTTTAATCAGTTTTTTACAAGAAAAATTCTAAAAGATAAGAGACCGGTGGGTGACAAAAAACAGGATTTGATTTCCCCGTGTGATGGAAGACTTTCGGTTTACAGGATTTCAGAAAATTCAGATTTCTATATTAAAAAAAGTTATTATTCGGTTAAGGATTTGATTCGGAACAGCAAAAAAGCACCGGATTATAACGGAGGAATCTGTCTTGTATTCCGATTGTGTGTGGATGATTATCACAGATATGGGAATATCGATGACGGAGAAATTCTTGAGAACAGATATATCAAGGGGAAGCTGCATACAGTGAGACCAATTGCTCTGAACCGCTATCCGGTATTTGTCCACAACAGCAGGGAATACACTATTATAGAAACAGAGAATTTTGGAACTATAGCCCAGATAGAAGTTGGTGCATTGATGATTGGAAAGATTAAAAATCATCAAAAGACTGGTTCTGTTGTCAGAGGAAGTGAGAAAGGAATGTTTCTGTATGGCGGCTCAACTATAGTTGTACTGTTTGAGAAAGATAAGGTAGAAATTCCGGAGAAGCTGTTTGAGGATACGGGTAATGATATAGAAACAATTGTAAAGTTTGGAAGTGTTATTGGTAAAAAAAGATAGCCGCTATTTTGCAGCTATCTTTTTGTTTTCGCGGGAATTTGTGCCAGAACGATTGCCACAAATATAAGTGCACATCCCCACAATTCTTTCAGTCCCATTGTTTCTCCCAGAAGAAGCCAGCCGGCAATGACTGAAAATACGGATTCCATACTCATAAGAAGGGAGGCGACTGTAGGGTTGAGACCTTCCTGTCCCACAATCTGAAGGGTATAGGCAACGCCACAGGAGAGAAAGCCGGCATATAGAATAGGAATCCATGCGTTCCATGATGCAAGTGCCGGAGCCCATTTTATAATACCATCAATGGAATGACCCATATCAATAAGGAACATTGGAATGGCGGTGAGAATACCGCACACGAGAAATTGAATTAAGGACATTCTTACACCATCCACCAAAGGTGAAAAATGGTCTACAATTAAAATGTGTACTGAGAAAATGAATGCGCATAATAGCAGCAGTATGTCCGAAAAATGAAAGACTGTGGAGCCGTTCATGCAGAGAAGATATAACCCTGCAAGGGAAAGGGCAACACCGATCCATATATTCCAGCCACATTTTTTCTTGAAAAACAGTCCCAGAATAGGAACTAAAAGTATATAGCAGGCGGTAAGAAAGCCGGCTTTCCCGGCAGAGGCGCCAAAGTAAAGTCCCAGCTGCTGAACGTTGCTGGCAAGGCAAAGAGCTGTCCCACAACATATTCCGCCGGTTATAAGTGTTTTTTTCTCTTTCTCTGTGGATGGCTTTCTGTAGGTAAGTCCGGATTTATCCAGTACGATAATAACGGGGAGCAGAATTATTGCTCCGAGAAAGGAACGAATACAGTTAAAGGTGTAAGGTCCAACGGCATCACCGCCGGAGCTCTGAGCTACAAAAGCAATTCCCCATATTAATGCTGTTAAAAGTAATAAAAAAGAATGTCTCAATTTTTTTGAACTCATAGATTTTACCTGTTTTCTTTAGATTTTATCTGATGGATCCAAACAAGGGAAGCAGTCACACCCTTGCTGTTATCCTGTTATATTTTAATTGCATTATATTGCATCAGTCAATAAAATGTTATAAAATTACTGGAAAAACAGCACTGAACAAGAGAGATTAAGTAAGAAATGAAAGAAAGTAATTTAAAACAATTTACAAAAGGAATAAAAAATGGAATTCCCATCTCTTTAGGATATATTGCAGTTGCTTTTACATTGGGGATACAGGCAAAAAAAGTAGGAATCACTGCCTTTCAGGCAGCAGCGGCAAGTTTCGGGTTACATGCATCGGCAGGAGAATATATAGCATTTACTTTGTTTGGTGCCAATGCAGGCATTCTTATGATGGTTATGATGGAAGTGGTGGCAAATGCCAGATATCTTTTGATGTCCTGTTCCTTAAGTCAGAAAATACCATCAGATACCCCTATATGGAAAAGACTGATTATGGGATATTTTATTACGGATGAAATATTTGGGGCATCTATATCCGTTTCTGGAAAACTGAACCCCTATTATATGTTCGGGATAATTGCAACAGCATCCCCGGGATGGATTGTGGGAACAGCTCTGGGCGTATTGCTTGGGAATGCCCTTTCTTTTAGACTTGTCAGCGCATTAAGTGTGGGACTTTATGGAATGTTTATTGCCTGCATTATACCTGAGGGAAGAAGAAATAAAATTGTGGCAGGTGTAATCGTTATAAGTTTTGGATTAAGTTACATATTTAATACATTAAAGATTTTTGAGGGAATCAGTTCAGGAGTAAAAATTTTGATACTTACAGTGGTTATCGGGCTGGGTGCGGCAATACTGTTTCCTGTAAATGATTCTGATAATCATGATAATAACTTAGAAAAAACAGTGGATAAATGTTCATGGAAGGAGGAACAGGGCGATGAGTCATAATATATATGTTTGTATTCTGGCAATGGCGGCAGCAACCTATGCCATAAGAGTGATTCCTCTTACCCTGATCAGAAAAGAGATTACCAATAAATATATTAAGTCTTTTTTATATTATGTGCCATATGTAACCCTGGCAGTGATGACGTTTCCTGCAATTCTTACGGCAACCCAAAGTATATGGTCAGGTTTTACTGCCCTGATAACCGCTATTGTAATGGCATGGAAGGGAAGAAACTTGTTTCAGGTAGCTGTAGCAAGTTGTATTGTTGTATTTTTCATGGAATTGATTTTAATCTGAACAGATATAAAAGTTATAAATGGTGGAGGACAAAAGCCTAATATTTTGTCACCACCATTTTTTCTTTTTAAAAATTACGCATAATATAATGACAAGAATTATACTCAAGGCAAATATGACCGGGTATGCATAACGCAGTTTCAGTTCCGGCATGTATGAAAAGTTCATCCCATACCATCCCGTTACAAGAGTCAGGGGCATGAATATGGTTGTTACTATGGTTAAGAATTTCATAATACTGTTTTGATGTGCAGCCAACTGTTGTTGGTAAACATCTCTGATCTGAGAGGTATATTCCCATATTTGCTGGGCCTCATGACCAAAAAGACTGATTTTATTAGACAATGTTTGAAATAACTGTCTTGAATTTTCATCTAAATAGTTCTGTGTATTATTACACAGGTCGCTGCAGATTCCGGAAAGCTGAATGTAGTAATGATAAAGTTTCATAGTGCTGTTTCGGCAATCGGTTATTTCTCTGATTGGCTCAGAATTAGAATCATTTAAAATATCCTGCTCCAGTTGTGCCAAATTTCTTTGAATTGCATTCATTTTTTCAAGATCACCGGAGATTATATAATCAAAGATATAGTAAAGAGCAATTCCTGCAGATGTGATTTTGTCTCTGTGAAGTTCAAGGATTTTATCAAAGCATTGATTGGCAAATCCATTTTTGTCAATAAGGATAATGCTGTCCGAATGACAGATAAAAGATAACCCTGAGGATTCTTTTATCAGAATTTCCGGAATATGAACAGATCCATAGGCAAAGTCGGGGAAAAATTCTATTTTGGAAAAGTGAAAATCCATCAAAAGAACCGGAATTTTGGAAATGTATTTTTTTATAAAATCAAATTCTGAAGCTTTTTCAGCAGGGATTATGGCAATGTAATTTTTTCCCGGCAAAGTGTCGCATGGATTCAGGTTATTATTTATACAGTAAAACATATATTTTTCCTACTTTTCGAAATAAACAGAAACACCTTTTGGTGTGCCTTTTTTAACTATTATTTGAGACACGGTCCTGAGGGACGGCCATATATTTAGAATGGCTCAAAATATATTTTTTAATCTTATTTTGGTGTATACTATAATTTAACGAAAGGAAGTAAAGGTGAAGTTTATGAGCAGAACAGAGGAATTAGTTAATTTATTAATTGAGAAAGGATATACAATTTCTTTCGCAGAAAGCTGTACGGGAGGAAAGATGGCTGCAGCTATTGTGGACGTGGCGGATGCTTCTAAAGTTTTAAATGCCAGTTTTGTTACTTATTCCAATGAGGCAAAAATGAAATACGCAAATGTTTCAAAAGAAACTTTGGATTGTTACGGGGCTGTAAGCGAACAAACTGCGGGAGAAATGGCAAAAGGGACGGCAGTTGCTAACAATGCAGACGTGGCTGTGGGAATTTCGGGAATAGCAGGTCCAACCGGAGGAACAGCAGATAAGCCTGTGGGAACAGTCTGCTTTGGGTATTATATTAATGGAAAGCTTATGACGGAGACGGTCCGCTTTCCTGATGACGGGAGAAATAAAGTAAGAGATACCAGCGTGGAACATGTGACAGAGAAACTTATATATGAATTAAGCAGGATAAATGCCCTATAGCCGGTTTGGTTACAGAGCAGTGCATATGAGAATAAAGTTATTTCAGAGATATGCTTTTATAAATTAAGAAAATATGTTAGAATTTTCATTATTATGTTCAGAAAATACAATTCATACAAAAAGAAGGTGAAAAAATGCCAATTAAAGTGAAACAGAATCTTCCGGCAAGAGATATTCTTGAAAATGAAAATATATTTGTTATGACGGAAAAAAGAGCCATGACTCAGGATATCAGACCTCTTAAAGTTCTGGTCCTTAATCTTATGCCCACTAAAATTGTAACAGAGACTCAGATACTTCGAAAATTGTCTAATACTCCG
>JAUUNJ010000129.1 GCA_030844625.1 Roseburia sp.
ATAACCATTACCCATAAAACAGATAATGGTTATCTTTCTTAGCATTTTAAAAATCAAATGTCACATATGACCACACTTGTTTTGATTTATTCTTTTTACTCGGTGTAATCGTCAATCCGACTTCCTTTTTTGTATTTGCTGAAAGAGAAACAGAAATACTTAAAGACTTCCATGTATGAATATAATATGAATTAATTGTTCTTCCATTCTTTGGCTTTCCCTTACATGTAGTTACTAACATGCAAGAATCCATTTGAGATAATCCTAAAGGATCATCTTTGACTTCATATTTTACATAATGTGATCCACCATCACATCGACTATAGTCCGTTCCATTTACAGCCTTATGATTATGGGTATAACTAACGGATAATTTGTCCTTTTGTAAGGTAAGTGATTTTGGAATTGCCTGCAATATGTAATCCATTCCTGCATCAGGATATCCTTCTCCTCCTGTAAAGGAGTTTGATGTCCAGTCTCCTGAAGAATAACATTCATAATTATATTTACCATTAGAATCAGCTTTTCCAATTCTTATTATAAAAGTAAAAAACAAAAAATGTGATTTAAATGCACATGATTTATCTCCACTCTCACACTTAGAAGAAACTGCACCTGCTGTTTTTATTGCATTTTCATCTTCTTGTTCATATTCATCTGTCACTTCCCAACTTCCGTCAGAATCAATTTCAACCGGATATTCTGTATATGCAAAAGCCTTACAATCTCCATCTGACATAAATGCTTTACATAATGTTTTTTCGACATTTTGGTAATTGTCTACTATGTAATCAATTCTTTCTCTGGCTTCTTTTGACTTTTTTGTCTCTTTTCTTCCCAACCCCTTCTTTTCTGTAACTTTAATATGAGAATTTAAACCAACTGCCACATTAACCTTATCAAAATTTATTTGACAATGTTTTCCTTCATTTTCTATTTCAGCAGAATCTGCCATAACAAAAGAATTCTGACTTGTTAGCAATGCCAACGACATTATAAATGATATAAACAATCTTCCTCTTTTCATGCTTTACTCTCCTTAGTTTTAAATAATTGGGATTTCAACAGCTGACTTTCCCACTTCTTTTATTTTGATATATACTAATCTGAAAATACTTTCATGTATAGTATTAATAACCAAACAAAAGAAAACGGTATAAATAATATATGCACACTTTTTTTCAATCAACGGATTCTGCATATTCGAGGTGAATTTCTACTCATTCGGTCAAATTCTAAATAATTTATGCAAGAAACCGAAACATTTTTTACCAACATAATCATGCGGCTATAAGCCTGTGTTACCAGCCACCTCTAAAGAGGCATTGAATGGTCCGCCAGCCGCTTTACACCCCTCAGGCTAGCCCTGAAGGACTTTTTTATTTACCTTTCTTCTAAATTTGGGTGCAAACACTATATGATACTTACATTTCCACTTAGTATGTGCTAAACTATTCTTATCCATCTTGGATACCTCCTTTGATTTTTAGTACGGTTGGCGAACCTATACTTATTATATCAAAGGAGGTTTTTACTTGAAGCTAAAGCTCGTTGGGAACACCCCTGCATAGCAGGGGGGTTTATTGGTCTTAAACCAAAAAGACAAATGTTTTCATCAAAAACATTTGTCTCTCTATAAAAATCATTTCTCTGTTTCGTTTACTTCACTGATGGTTCCGCCGCCTAACACAACATCACCGTCGTACAGTACCACCGACT
Source organism: Roseburia sp. (assembly GCA_030844625.1). GTDB lineage: Bacteria > Bacillota > Clostridia > Lachnospirales > Lachnospiraceae > Eubacterium_G. The sequence goes on from JAUUNJ010000129.1 coordinate 1,720, forward strand.
GTCCCTTTGTTATAGCTCTCTGCGGCTGTTCAAAAACAACTTTTACGCTACCATCCTCAAGTACCGTGGCAACAGCCTTTGCCAGCTCCTGATGATAACGGGTTCTTCCGCTGACTTCAATTGGCTCTTCCGGTGCTTCTCCCGATATCCAGTTAAAATCGTTTGCAATCAGTTCTGACTTAAACAGATCTTTATTTCTTCCCACAACTACTTCATTGGTCTCAGGTCTTATCTCACATACATAATGCTTTCCCGGCTCAGATACTACCACACCTTTTCTCTGTCCTATTGTATATCTATAATAACCAAAATGCTTTCCTATCACGTTACCATTCAAGTCCAAAAAATTACCCGGTCCGATTTTTTGACCTGTATATTTCTCAATAAACTTTTTATGATTTCCATCCGGTATAAAGCAGATATCCTGACTGTCATGTTTACCGGCATTTACCAGACCGCTCTCTGCTGCTTTTTTTCTGATTTCCTCTTTCGTATAATCTCCCAGAGGAAAGACAGTATGCGCAAGCTGCTCCTGTGTCATATGGTATAAAACATAACTCTGATCTTTAGTTTCATCCACACCTTTTAAAAGCTGATACTTTTTTGTCTCCTCGTCGTACCTTATTCTTGCATAATGTCCTGTTACAATGACATCACATTCCTGCTCCTGCGCCCGCCTGTATAATTCTCTGAATTTTAAATCCCTGTTACAGTCAATACATGTATTAGGTGTCATTCCACACTTGTAGCAATTTACAAATTTGTCTATTACTTTTTCTTTAAATTCACTTTTAAAATTAAAGACATAATACGGAAATCCCAGCTTATATGCGACGCTTCTGGCATCTTCTATGTCACTTAAAGAACAGCACGTTTTTTCCTTGGATATATTGATATCCTCATTATCATAAAGTTTCATCGTAACTCCTATAGGACTATATCCCTGTTCTTTCATAAAAATCGCTGCCACACTGCTGTCCACACCACCGCTCATTGCTATTAATGCTTTTTTCATTTGATCCATCTCGCCTATCTTTTATTATTTAGACCAATCTAACCTAATTGAATCATTTCGTCAATACATTTTTTTGCTTTTATTCTTTTTCCCTCCTCCATATTGATTTCAAATCCTCCAATACCTTTGCAGCAATTAAGCACATCCGTCAATGTTGTGACTTTCATATTATGGCAAACGCAGTCTTTTGATAACGGATAAAATCTCTTATCCGGACATTCCATTTGCAAATGTGTAACAATGCTGTTCTCTGTTCCTATAATAAATTCTTTGGCATCACTCTGCTTCGCATAATTCATAATTCCTGTGGTAGAACCTACATAATCTGCCATTTCCACCACTTCCGGTTTGCATTCTGGATGTACCAGAAATTTGGCATTTTTCCATCTTGCCTTTGCTTTTTCCACATCCTTACGCTCCATTCTTGCATGAGTGGGACATCCCCCGGACAACAGCTTAAATGTTTTATCCGGAATCTGTTTTGCAACCCAGTCTCCAAGATTACAGTCCGGGATAAATAGAATTTTATCATTCTTTATCTTATTACAAATAGTAACTGCCGAAGAAGAGGTTACGCACACATCACATATTGTCTTCAACTGGCTGGTAGTATTGATATATGCCACCACAGTATAATCGGGATAGCACTCCTTTACCTGCTCAATAATATCCTTATCCATCATTTCTGCCATGGGACAGCCTGCATCCTCGTTGGCAAGTAAAACTTTTTTATCCGGTGACAAAATTTTGACCGTCTCAGCCATAAACTTAACACCGCACATAATCACTGTCTTATTTTTCGTCTCCGCTGCTTTTACTGATAATGCAAAACTATCTCCGGTAAAATCAGCCACCTCCAGAATCTCAGGATTCTGATAGCAGTGTGCCAGAATACAAATATCCTTTTCTTTCTTCAGTTCAAGAATTTCTTCCTGTATATCTCTAATCATACCTTCCTCTTCACTCTTAATTCTTCACCCTACTGTGATAATCATCTATTGCCGCTTTAATCGCTTCCTCTGCCAGCACGGAACAGTGCAATTTGTGTGCCGGAAGTCCATCCAGAGCTTCGGCCACTGCTTTGTTTGTAAGCTCCAGTGCTTCATCAACCGGCTTGCCTTTAATCAGTTCTGTTGCCATGGAACTGCTGGCAATGGCGGAACCACAGCCAAATGTATTAAACTTTACATCTGTTATAATGTCATCATCAACTTTTATATATATTTTCATTATATCACCACATTTTGCATTGCCAACTTCACCAATTCCGTCAGCATCTTCAATTTTTCCTACATTTCGCGGATTCATAAAATGATCCATTACTTTTTCACTATATAACATGTTCAATTTCTCCTTTCTCAAGTTCATCCCATACCGGTGATATTCCTCTTAAATATTCCACAACTTTTTCCACTTCTTCTATTATATAATCAACTTCTTTCTCTGTGTTCTCCTCACTTAATGTCAATCTTAACGAACCATGGGCCACTTCATGAGGTCTGCCAATTGCCAGAAGTACATGACTCGGATCAAGGGAACCGGATGTACATGCCGATCCGGAGGATGCGGCAATTCCTTTACTGTCCAAAAGCAGCAAAAGTGATTCTCCCTCAATTCCTTCAAAACAGAAATTTACATTTCCCGGCAATCTTTTTTCTCTGTCACCATTTAAAACAGAATGACTAATTTTCGAAAGCCCCTCTATCAGTCTGTCCCTAAGACCAGACACTTTTTTTTGACTTTTTTCTATATTTGATACTGCTTCCTTTAATGCCGCAGCCATCCCGATAATAGCAGGAAGATTTTCCGTACCGGCTCTCTTTCCTCTTTCCTGGGCACCGCCTTCTATAATATTTGAAAGCGGAATCTTCTTTTTCGCATAAAGCACCCCTACCCCTTTAGGGCCATGGAATTTATGGGCTGAAAGCGATAACATATCTATGTTCTGTTCATTTACATCTATATTAATATGTCCTACCGCCTGAACAGCATCTGTGTGGAAAATCACACCTTTCTCATGGCATATCTGCCCTATTTCTTTTATCGGCTGTAATGTTCCGATTTCATTATTTGCATACATAATAGTTACTAATGCTGTATCTTCTCTGATTGCATTTTCAACAGCTTTCCAATCGACAATTCCTTTTTCTCCCACATCAAGGAGTGTCACTTCAAATCCATCCTTTGCCAGTTTGTCCAATGTGTGAAGTACTGCATGATGCTCTATTTTCGTAGAAATTATATGTTTCTTTCCCTTTAATGCACCAAATCTTGCTGCCGAAACAATCGCCTGATTGTCTGCCTCACTTCCTCCCGATGTAAAATAGATATCTTTAAAGTCAGCTCCCAGACACTCTGCCACTTCCATTCTTGCGGTAAGAAGTTTCTCTGCTGCTTTCTGCCCTATAGTGTGTAAACTTGACGGGTTTCCATAAACTTCTTTCATAGCTTCCGTCATTGCACAAAGTGCAGTATTACTCATTTTTGTTGTTGCTGCATTATCTGCATATATATACATTTTATTATCGCCTCCTATTTCCTATCTTTTTCATAGGAATTATAACGCCATCCTTCTGTTTTGTAAATAGTTTTTTATTATCTTCTTAAATAAAAAGCATAAAACTGTCTTTAACAATCACATAAGCCCATTAATAAAGAAAAGTTTATTATATATGGTAATATTTTTTACATGTTTATTACATAACAATATTTGGATATTACACAAACGTCTTGACAAATTACATTTTTTTTGGCATCATTAATAACCGTAACATCTGCGTAATATTTTTGTAACAGACGGAGGCTATTTTGAAACATAAATTTTACAGTTTACTTTTACTTTTATTTTTATTATGTGCTTCAAGCTCATTAGTCGTTAAGGCAGATACAACAGAGCCGGAGACAACAACCGTTTCGGAGATTGAATCAACAACAGCTCAGGAAACAACCACTGCTGCTCCAGCCAATCAGACCATAACAGCAAACAAAACAGTTAAAGTAAACAAAACTTTTAAGATTAAAAAAACTTTAAAATTAAATAAAACAACTATTAACAATTATAATTTCACTACAAGCAATTCAAAAGTTACAAGTGTATCCGCTACAGGCGTTGTGAAAGGTTTAAAAAAGGGTTCTGCAGTAATTACATTAACCTCAAAAACAGATGGTTCTACATTTGCTCAGATTAATGTAAAAGTTAAGAACCGATACACAAAGAAGCAGTTAAGACTTATGTCTTCTATTATATATAGTGAAGCGGGCGGTGAATGTTATGCCGGTAAAAAAGCTGTAGGAATTGTTATTATGAACAGAATCAAATCTACACAGTTTCCTAATACACTAAAAGGTGTAATTTACCAGCGTGGTCAGTTTACTCCTGCGAGAAACGGTTCATTAAACAAAGCTCTGGCACAGTATGATAGTGGTAAATTAAACAAAAAATGTATTAAAGCTGCAAAAGCAACTTTAAATGGTGATACATATGTATCTTATAGAAAGCAGACAATTAATATGGACGGATACCTGTTCTTTAGTGGTTATATTAAACAGAGCCGATTGAGAATACAGGGACATCACTTTAAGTAATTCTCAGAGCTGTCACATTGTGGCAGCTCTTTTATTTTGCTTTCTTATCAGGCTTATAAAGCACCTTAAAATTATATTTCGGTTTTTCCATATACATTTTTCACTGACAGTAAAAAACAGAAGAGCAGTCCTGAGACCGCCCTTCTATTTTTTAGACATGATTATTTAATTTTGATTTTCTTCTTCTTTGACCACTTTCCGTAATATTTCTTACCGTTTACAACCTTTACAGCCCTTGCACGAATATATAATTTTTTCTTGTTTTTAAGTTTCTTTGACTTAATTGTAAATTTAACTTTTTTTACTGTTTTCTTAACTAAGATATTCTTTTTCTTAAATTTTTTGGACTTGGAAATCTTAATCTGATATTTGCCCGCACCTTAAACCTTCTTAAGAGAAATCTTTGTTTTCTTTGCCGATTTCTTCTTGGTCGCTTTCTTTACCTTTGTCTTTGCCACCTTAACATCCGATACGTTTGTAGCAGATGCTGCTGTAGTAATAACCGGTTTCTTTGTTGTATCATCTGCCTTTCCATGTGTTGTCGGATTATCCGGTATGACTGAATTCGGTGTACTTGGGTCTGGGGCGCTTGGATTCGGCGTGACCGGGTTGTCCTGAGTGCCCGGTTCTGTTGTATCTGGTTTCGTAACTGTCTCACCGCCTACTTTCACTGTATCTGAAATTCCTCCGGATTCTCTGTTACCTAACACCGCCGTTACTTTTACTGTATGTTTTCCGGCGCCTATATCATTGACCGTATA